>JAWXAU010000132.1 GCA_034439655.1 Bacteroidota bacterium
AACAGCGAATGAGGGTTTACCATATAATACCAATTCTTAAACTATAATAGTTCTCCGCCTGTGGCGGATTAGTTTTTAGAATCGTAATGCCGAACTACATCACGAAAGCCCCGCTTAATTCCGATAATTATCGGGATGCGGGGGGATTAGTCCCCCTTTTTTGGGACTATTGTATATTGAGTTTCGGTATAACAAAACAACCTCTGTGGTGGGCAAGGGTTGTCTGTTATTTGATTAGGCTGCCCGCCAAAGGGTGGAAACATCTATTACACTTTACTCAATAACCACACGTTGTGTTTCCTCACCTACACGGAGGAAGTATATACCCTTGGCCAAATAAGAAAGGTCTAGGGTTTTACTTGTTTCATTGTTCCATGTAGTATTATATACTTGCTCGCCAATGGTATTATATATTGACATGGGTAATTTTTGCGGAGTCAAAGTATTATAAGCGATTGTGAAACTTCCACAGGTCGGGTTTGGAAATATTACGAAATTTTTTGTACTTTGAATCTTACTGAGGTTTATGTTATAATTGGGATTTGCCAGCTTTACAAATACCATCTTATCTGCACCATTGCCATAATACTTTTGATTAAACAGTACAGAGTCATAGATCTGTAACACGTAAGTATTTTCTCCATCGGATGCAAAAAGACCGTTTATTCGGTGCTGTGGACTGCCCCAAAATTCTCTTGCGGCATATATATATCCATTGTTATCAAAATATATATTTAAATAGGCTGTTTTGCTGACGTTAAGAGCACCGATTTGATAAGTGCCTGAGGCAATAAGGCAAGAATAAACATTACCATCTTTGGTAGTTCCCATATTACTGCTTCCGCCAGCCAATCCTGTTGAATCTTTTGTTGTAACAGCCCACACAATATTACCTATAGTGTCTATTTTTATCCAAATTGGGAAATGTTGAATAGTGTTATAATTATTGCCAGCTATGTTTAACTTACCTACAAATATGTGCGAAAAGTATAAATTCTCTTTACTATCCACACATAAAGATTTGTAGAATAATTCGTCAATTCCATAGGTAGCTTTAGCAGAAAATCTTTTCAAGAAAACAAAATCCAGTGCCGAATTGGCACAAGCCACATAAAAATCTCTTTCTATAGGTTTAAGTGTTGAGTCTTTTAATGTAAATGAGCCAAATTGAATATTTTCTTTTGGTTCTAAGGTATTAAATATGTACAAATGATTTCCATCTGGTGATACGGCTATATTACCTATCCTAGTATAGATACTGGTATTGGTATTCATTTTTATGAAAACCCCACTTTTATCAAATTTCGCAATTGCTACACCTTGTTGTTTTTGAAGTGCGGTATCATTGACAATAGCTCCTAGAGTAGATTTGAATAGGTGAACATATAAGTTTCCGTTCTTATCAGAAGCAATTTTGGCCTCGGCTCCATATGCATACTTGTGGTTTTTACTCCAAATCAGATTCCCATTTGCTCCTATCTTAATCATAAATCCATTGTTATACCAAAGGGAATCGAGTTTCACACCTCCCGATAATTTTAATTCGCTATTATAGTTGCCAATTAACACCACACTGCCATCGCTGGTAGTAATCATGTCTTTTATTGTAAGTTGGTCTCCTGCTTTCATTGTATATGTCCATTTGAATACGCCATTTGAATCTAGTGCTACAAGTACCAAACATGTTTTTTTGTCGTTTATAATAGTTTGGTTATTTATAAGCAATGTATCTTCAATTCGCAGCAGTACAAATGAGTTGCCCTTATTGTCTATGATAGGTGGTTTATATGTATTTTTTGCAATTGATAGGTTATTAGTGCCTTTAAATTCGTACACCCACTTAATATCCTGGGCATTTACTTTGGTGCAATACAAAAGTATAAGTGCATACAATATTATTATCTTTTTCATTATTGAAATATTATTTAGAGTTTTTAGTTTTATACCAGGTGATGATTTTTTTTGTTAAAATTTAACTTAGCCGGTGCAATTATAATACATATACCAACTAAAGCTAAATTTGAGGTCTAAAAAAGGTTACTTCATCAAGGGCATCTTGGCGGTTTTTTACTTGTAAAATATACTTTACCTACAAAACATTCCTTCTGGAAAAGAGCACAGCAAGCCTTACTGCAACTACTTGGCGGACATGGCGGGCAACATATTTCTTTACCAGTAACATCAACGCCAGCGTAAAAAATTCTGTAGGTATTGCAAGTAGGTTCTGCACAGTCGCACCATACATTGTTTGTTACAGGAACATTGTTAATTGATGGGATTGCCCAGTGTCCAGGTGTTAAAGTAGCTGAAACTGATTCTATTAAAGTTCCATTGCAATCATAAGCCTTAATAGTAATAGGTACATTACAATCAAGGACATTTTCAACCACTACGCTAGTGCATTGAGCCTTTGTATTTATGATACCAAATACAGTAAGTACGGTAAAAATCAAAATTATATTTTTCATGAGTTTTAAAATTTAATTTATTTTTGTCTTTTATTTTTGTTTTCACCCATTTTCTTTAAAGCGAAATAAGGCTAAAACTTTTTTAGTTTACAATTTTCTTTTCTTTTATCCATATTTTTTGGTTTAATTGTTTTTATT
>JAWXAU010000133.1 GCA_034439655.1 Bacteroidota bacterium
AAAGAAAGGGACTAATCCCCCCGCATCCCGATAATTATCGGGATTAAGCGGGGCTTTCGGGATGTAGTTCGGCATTACCATTCTACAAACTAATCCGCCTCAGGTGGAGAACTATTGTAGTTTAAGAAATAGTATTAATTAAAATGCGTTAATTGGAAAAAAATAAAAAGAGAAAAATATATAAAAATCATAAACAGCTAATGTTCAAAAACCACTCAAAACTTTTACTTTTAACTCAGCCTAATCAAACGTAACTTTGCAGCCAAATTATGAGTGAAATAAAAGAATTATTCGATGTGCAGAAGATGATGGGCGATATGAGTCAAACTGCTGCAAAAATTATGAAGGGCTACGAAACCCTCCAAAACATTGGCGAAGTAGAAATAGGTACTACACCCAAAGACTTGGTATGGCAAAGCGACAAGGTAAAAATGTACCACTACCAACGTGATACTAAAGCCAAATCGACCATACCTGTATTGGTATCGTTTGCTATGCTCAACCGCCACGATGTCTTGGACATACAGCCTGATAGAAGCTTGATGAAAAAATTGCTCGACGAAGGTTTGGATGTCTATATAATGGACTGGGGCTACCCCACCAAACAAGACCGCTATCTTACGATGGAAGATTATATACTCGGGTACATGGACGATGCAATCAACTTTTTGCGTAAAAGCACAGGCAATGATAAGATACATAAAATGGGCATTTGCCAAGGTGGCACCTTCTCTATGATATATGCAAGCATTTTCCCAGAGAAAATACAATCGCTTACTACTTATGTAGCTCCCTACGATTTTTCTACAAATGCCTGTATGCTTTTCAATTGGACAAAAGATATAGACGTAGATACAATGGTTGACACCTTGGGTATTATACCTGCTGAAATGCTCAACCAAGCTTTTGGTATGCTTAAACCCAGCATGGATGTAAGCAAATACATGGGCTTAATGGACTCACTTGAAGACAAAGAAAAAATACTTTCGTTCCTACGTATGGAGAAATGGAAAGCCGATTGTCCTGATATGCCTGGAGAGTTGTTCCGCAAATACATTAAAGATTTATTCCGAGATAACAAATTGGTAAAGGGCGAATTTGAATTAGGCTCCTATAAAGTTAATTTAAAAAATATGACCGCTCCTTTTCTCAATGTTTATGCAACTGAGGATAACATTATACCCAATGAATCAACCCTTGGAATTGAAGACAAACTAGGTAGTAAAGATGTTACCTCTTATCCTTTCCCCGGCGGACACATCGGTGTATTTGTAGGCGGTAAATCGCAAAAAGAATTAGGACCTGCTGTTGCCAAATGGGTGATAGAGCATAGTTAGTCGCTACTTATAAGATTGCAAGTACGAGTAGCACCATTATGCTGCGACTATAAGCCGACTTATAGAAGAAATATTCGCCAAAACTCCTAAATTAACGTAGGTTATCTGCACTGGTTTTAGAGACCTAAGTTCCGATTATTCGTTAGCCGCAAGTATTTGACCTCCTACTTGATACTATATTCAATACTTTATACTTCCACTCTTTTTTGGCAAGCCAAAAGTTTGTGCCTACTTTCGCAAACGATGAAAATAATTTTGAGTACCTTAGCGGTTTGCCTTGTATCTGTATCGGCATTTTCGCAAGAGTTGGCAAGCATGCCAGGGTTTTTAGAGAGTATTAAAGCAGGGAAACATTTTGAACCTGATAGTGCGTATGACCAATCGTGGTTTAATATTTTGGACGAAGAAGCCAAGGCTAACAAAATATTTTTTACAGGAGAGAATCACAATTACCGTAAAATAAACGCCAAACTCAAATTACAACTATTTAAATATCTTCACGAAAAAGCAGGTGTAAATGTATTCATCGCCGAAATGGGCTGGTGTTGTGCTTTGCTACATAACAAATATTTGCAAACTGCCGACAGTTCTGCTTGGGATGTGATATCAAAATATACCTATCCAAGTAACCAAGAGATGCTCAAAGAATTGCGAGAATATTGGTTAGCACAACCCGATGATAAAAAATTTGTAATGGCTGGCGTTGAATTCGACCGTGAACCTGAATTTGGTATCAAAATATTAACGATGCTTATACCTGAAGGGACTGCCCCGCATGACTCGATGCGTTTTGAAACAGAAGCCCTGCGATTTATGGATGCTTATATAGAAAAGGATTTGGTAAGTAGCCATAAATATGAATATGATGAAACTTATGAAACGGTGACCACGGAACAAACAGAAAGGTATTACAATCAATACCTATTTTTGAAAAATTTTGTGGACCATTACAAACGTTGGAAAAGTAGTTATAAAACATGGCTAGGAAAAGATTTCGACAAATGGGAAATGGCTATACAAAGTATAGAAGAATACCAAAAATTTGATGATCTGGCCAATTTGCCTCAAGGGGATATATATCGTGAAGAACGCATGGCAGCAGAGCTGGATAAAATAATAGCTACCAATCAAGGAAACATTTATGGACAGTTCGGACGCTGCCATATTAACTTGCAAAAAGACAAGGAATGGTGTGGGTTTTATTATTTCCGTAGCCTTGCCTACCGCATGCAACAAAAGCCCGAACTAGCCAATAAAGTGCTATCTATTCCTATATTATATATGGATAAAGCAGATGATTATAAAAATACGGAATTTGAAATTATCACCGATTACTTTATAGAAACCAAAGAATTATTGCAGCCCGGTATCACGCTAATAAAACTTGAAGGAGACGATACTATTATAAATACTTTGAAAACAAAATACATATATATATTCATATATAAACCTTATAGCGAATTCGAAAAACAAGAAGCAGAAGCTATTGTAGAAGAATCAATCGAAAAGGCTTTTGAAACGGTAGAAAAAAAGAAACGATGGAACACCACTACTTTTGGATATGGTATCACAGCTCCTTTCAAAGAACCTCTGCACGATTTCTATAATACAACTGGCTTAACAACTATCACAAAGCCGATCACTTATTATGGCTTTGCTTCAACCAATATTAATGAAAAAAAGAAAAGTAAGTCAAAAGTGAGAATGAGCGAGAACTATGTGAATTTTATTTCGCCCAATAGGCAGAGCATAGGAGACACCTTGGATGTGGTGCTTAAATCGTGGCAAATAGGGAGCCATGTTGGTATTGATTTATTGAAGAAACGCAAACACTTGAGCTTGACCATTGGATATGGTATCTTATATAACCAAACCAAATTAAAAATATATAGATATAGTAATAATTTAACGGTGGTAAACCCAGGCAAACAACCTACGATGACGGAAATATCAAATCCCGCACTAATGGTTGATGCTCTAATAGACCTACGTTATATGAGAAAAGGGTTTTGTATATTTGCCCGTAGCGGTGCCAGCTACGACTTATCGAATACACACTGGAAAGCTAATGGAGAAATACTGAATAATACCCCTAAAACAAGTTGGAGTGCATGGTATGCACAAGGTGGTATTGGAATAGCTATCGAAAATAAAAAAAAAGGCGTACGAAATATATTGGGTCTACTTAAATAATATTATATATACTGAGTTATGATATTATCATAAAATAAATTAGACACAGCAGAAATAATATAAATTCAAAATCACAAAATAGCTTTATGCTTGACACTATATTGATTGGATTGGCAACAGGTTTCGTCCTCGCATGGGGGTTTGGAACTGTGTTCTTTTCTTTGATACAAACTGGTGTGGAACACGGTTACAGAAAGGCTATGAATATTGCTTTTGGAGTTTTGGTGAGTGATGGTATTATGATATTGATAGCAGTAGGTGGTAGCAGTATATTAACCGACGTAATAAAGAAATATCAACCCGTATTGGGGTTTGTGGGCGGTTTTGCTTTAATATTATTAGGGTTCGGAAGTTTCTTTAAAAAGCAAAAAACTATAAAAGCCCCACAAAGTAGAGTTGGTAATTTTTTGTTTTTTTTCTCCACAGGTGTATTCATGAACATCATAAACCCAGTTAACTTTTTGGCGTGGCTTGGGGTTGCAAGTATTATATACCCATTTGTAAACCATACAGGATTCGAAAATTTTATATTCTATTTGGTAGTACTGTTAACTATTTTTACTACAGAATCTACAATTGCTTATTTCTCAAATAAAGTAAAACAATTTTTCACACCAGCAGTGTTTAAGTTTGTGAACCGAGTGACAGGTATGGTATATGCAGGTATAGGAATTTATTTAATATATGATAATTGCGACGAAGTGATGGCGATAATGAATATATAATAGTAAACAGGTAATAGTGATTCGCCGCGGCGAACTAATAGTGAGTAGTTATATTATATATTGTTAATTTAAGAACAAGGAATGAATTCGCTGCGGCGAATTTGATTTTAGAAGATCTGTTATTTTGCATTTTTAAAATCGCAATTCTTACATCGTACCTCGCCGCGGCGAGGTACATCACACATCGTAAATTACTTCACCCCAGTATATATACTACTAATTCCAAAACTAAGCGGACGATGCTTATAGTTTTTGAAATTGGATTTCTCTAAATATGCCAAAAAATCTTTCCCCTCAGGAAAGGCCTGCACCGAGGCTGGTAAGTAACTGTAAGCTGTTTTGTGCTTTGCAATAAGTCTGCCCCAAAAAGGCAATATATATTTGAAATAAAAATGATAGAATTGTTTTACTGGGAATTTAGATGGTTTCGAAAATTCTAATACTACTAATTTACCACCGGGTTTCAAGACTCTATATATTTCTGACAAACCTTTAGATAGATTTTCAAAATTACGAACTCCAAAAGCAACCGTTACTGCATCAAAAGTATTATCAGCAAAAGGCATATTTTCTGAATCACCTTTGATAGTTTCTATCATACTTCTCAAATTTTTATCGGCTATTTTCCTATCGAATATTTTTAGCATTCCTTCCGACAAGTCGAAACCTATAATTTTTTCAGGGTTTAGTCTTAAGGCTTCAATCGCAAAATCGCCCGTGCCAGTAGCCACATCCAATAACATTTTTGGTTTCGTTTCTACCAATTCATCTATTGCTTTTCGCCTCCAACTTCTATCAATTCCCATACTCAAAAAACGGTTCAAAAAATCATAACGACCCGATATTTGATCGAACATTTCTTCTACCTGTTCTTTCTTATTTTTACTGTCCTGTGGATTTGGTTTTACTTCCATATATAATATATATTATTTCGCTTTTGCGAATTCCTTTTCAAAATATTTACAATATGCCGATAATTCACAAATATCACATTTTGGATTTCGTGCTACGCATACATAACGTCCATGTAATATAAGCCAATGGTGGGCACGGGGAATTAATTTATCGGGTATATTCTTAATTAATTGCTGCTCGGTTTGTAAGGGATTCTTTGCTCCCACTGTTAATCCCAACCTTGCTGAAACACGGAACACATGCGTATCGACAGCCATTGCGGGTTTATTATATATAACCGATGCTATTACATTGGCAGTTTTACGACCTACACCAGGTAACTTTACCAAATCATCAATCTGCGAAGGGATTTCACCATTAAAATCGGACTCTAACATTTGAGCCAAACCAAGCAAATGTTTGGTTTTATTGCTGGGATAACTCACCGATTTTATATAAGGAAATAATTCATCGAAATTGGTTGCAGCCATTTCTTTGGCTGTCGGAAAATCCCTGAATATGGCGGGCGTAACCATATTAATTCGTTTATCGGTGCATTGAGCTGAAAGTACCACGGCCACTATCAACTGAAAAGGATTATCATACATCAACTCCGTTTCTGCATTGGGGTTATGTTCGGCAAAATAAGCAAGTATTTTTGAGTATCGATCCTTTAAAGTCATATATGATATATTAACTCAACAAAAATAAACGCATCAGGTTTGCCACCTCTTTATATTTTTCTACATGTATAAAATGTCCGCACTGTTCAAGCATTTCCAATTTATTAGTTTGAAATATTTTTGCACAGTCTTCTGCTATATGTTTTAAAGTGAGAAAGGGGTGCAGCATTCTGTTAGGTATCATTTCATCATTTTTACCAAACACCAATAATGTTGGCACTTTGCAAGTAGCTTCGAGCAAATCGTTTTCGCACATATATTTGATGGATTGTGAAAGCATGTGCTGATAAGTTTGTGGATCTACATTGCGAAATTGCATTAATATTTTATCCAATACTTCTTTGTTCTCATTAGTCAAATTATAAAAACTCTGGTGCAATACCTGCGACAAATAACTATGTCCGCCCTTAAAAAAATCCATGCCAACACCAGCAAATTCAAACATCTTACGCTCATGAAAATGATACTGTTCAAATCCTGCCGACGACAACAATACCAATTTTTTAATTCCTAATTCCTCATTCAAAGCCACATGGGTAGCTATCTGTCCGCCCATTGAATGCCCCACCAATATTATATTTTGTAAATCCAAACTTTTGCAAACACCCTCAATAATGTTTATATAAAAAGCTTTATCATAATCATACATCCTTGCCTGAGATTGCCCGCAACCCGGAAGATCTATCATATAATAATTTGCATCGGCATTTAAATCCGAAACCAAGGGATGCCAAACCAATGATGAATTACTTAGGCCATGTATAAAAAGAATATTTTTGGAACTTTGGTTGCTCTTAAACTCGACGTGTATTTTAATATCATTAACGAAAACTTCCTTTGATTGAAACTGCAGAAACATGGTGCAAATTAACGGTGCTTCTCGGCATAAACCTTATTTATTATATACCGCTATAAACGGTTAAAGCCATCCCGAGGGATGGCTTTAACCGCTATGAAAACAAACTTAAACCTTTTGCCCGTGGCAAATCCACAGGCAAGACAAAGGTAGGTACATTCTTTAATAACCAACTACATTTTGTACCCTCCGTATTGTCATTTTTTTTATTTACGTGATTTTCAGATAAATTGTTTTTTTGAAATATTTTCCATCGAAATTAATTGACGAATATTCCTTGATTTATAATTAATTAACATATTAAACGGTGACTTATAAATATATATAAAATCCTGTCATCAAAATTGGACTTCCTTGCCTAATTTTGACGGCTAATTTTAGAAATGAGAACCATACAATTTCGTGAAGCCTTGCGTGAAGCCCTCAACGAAGAAATGCGTAGAGACGACAAGGTGTTTTTAATAGGTGAAGAAGTAGCCGAATATAACGGTGCCTATAAAGTAAGTCAAGGGATGCTCGATGAGTTTGGCCCCAAAAGAGTTATTGACACCCCCATTGCTGAACTTGGTTTTGCAGGTATTGCCGTGGGTGCAGCCATGAATGGTCTTAAACCCATTGTGGAATTTATGACCTTCAACTTTTCCCTAGTTGGTATTGATCCTATTATAAACTCTGCAGCCAAAATGCTCTCCATGAGCGGCGGCCAATTTGGTTGCCCCATCGTGTTCCGTGGCCCAACAGGTTCAGCAGGTCAATTGGGTGCACAGCATTCACAGAATTTTGAAAACTGGTATGCTAATACTCCTGGATTAAAAGTAGTAGTCCCCTCCGATCCTTATGAAGCCAAAGGCTTGCTCAAGTCTTCCATTAGAGACAACAACCCTGTAATTTTTATGGAGAGTGAGCAAATGTATGGCGACAAAGGTGAAGTGCCCGAAGAAGAATACTTGTTGGAAATTGGAAAAGCATTTATTAAAAAAGTGGGAACAGATGTTACTATCGTTTCTTTTGGCAAAATGATGAAGATAGCTATGGGTGCCGCTGCCGAACTTGAGAAAGACAATATCAATGCGGAAGTGATCGACCTACGCAGCGTTAGACCTATCGACTATAATACTATTATAGAAAGCGTAAAAAAGACCAACCGCTTGGTGATAGTTGAGGAAGCTTGGCCACTGGCAAGCATCTCCGCAGAAATTGCCTATATGATACAAAATCAGGCTTTCGATTATTTAGATGCCCCTGTAAAAAGAATAACCACACTTGATGTTCCTTTGGGTTATGCACCTACATTTGTCGAAATATTTTTACCCAGCATAAAACGCACCATCGATGCGGTGAAAAGTGCAATGTACCTTTAATATAATACCCTTCTCAAATAAATACCATGGCAAAAAAGAACAAGCATATCGCAATCGCAGGCAATATTGGCTCAGGCAAAACCACACTCACCACCATTTTGGCAAAACATTATAACTGGGATCCTCATTTCGAGGATGTGGAAGACAATCCTTATATCTCCGATTTCTATGATGATATGCAACGTTGGTCGTTCAACCTGCAAATTTATTTTTTAAACGCCCGTTTTAACACCGTTCAACATTTCCGTGATGGCGAAACCACTATCATACAAGACCGCACCATATACGAAGACGCTTTTATATTTGCTCCCAACCTGCACGCCATGGGATTGATGAGCACTCGCGATTTTGAAAACTATCAGTCATTGTTCAAAACTATGAACCAGTTTATCAAACCTCCTGATTTGCTGATATACTTGCGTGGCACCATTCCTACACTAGTAAATAATATACAAAAACGTGGTCGCGATTATGAAGACAATATCCGTCTCGATTATTTAAAACGCCTCAACGAAAGGTACGAAGCTTGGATTAGTACTTATAAAAATAAATTGCTCGTAATTGATATCGACAACCTCAACTTTGTAGACAACCAAGAAGATTTGGGTGGCATTATAAGCAAGGTGGAGGGTGAAATTAATGGGTTGTTTTAGGTTAACCATTTATACAATTACTCTTTAGTAAACCAACATTCCTACATAAAAAACAGGGTTATAAATGAATAATAAATATGTTAGTTTTATTTCTGACAAGCATTTGCTAAGTTGTATTGCTAATCTTCACAATGTATATCTTAAGGCAAAAAACAATGTTACTAAAAAGAGTTTATATAGTAGCAAAGTCGATACTATTAAACTAACATTTGATGCCACATTCAATAATATTAATGAAGAAAGCCTCATTCAAGCCGAAGTCTTAAGGCAGATTGACAAATCAATCAATAATTCTATAGGAACATTTCACGAACAAATATTAGGTGGAGTACCGGGTTTTGAGATTGGAAACTTGAATGGCTTTGATATTAAAGCGAAAGATAATACATTATTGCTGACATAAAGAACAAGCATAATACCATGAATAGTAGTTCTGCGGAAGCGTTACATCAAAAATTGGCTCGTTATGCAGATGATTACAAAAAAGCAAACTGCTATTGGGTTCAAATTTTAGCAAAGAATAGTTTTTGTGAATTATGGAAAGGAGATATAAACGGAAAAGAATATGGGCATAGCAGAGTATATAAAATTTCAGGTGATCAATTTTATGCTTTAGTTTCAAAACAAGATGATGCACTTTTTCAATTATATAAAGTTCTTCCTATTGCTATAAAAGAGTATTTAAATTCAATAAAAATTGATAAAACTATTTTCGAAAATTCAGCATTAGACGAAATTAAAACAGAAGTTAAAGTAACTAAAAGAAGTATTTTAAATCAAATAACTTTTGAAAATTATAGTTATTATTTAGGTTTTGATAAGCTATAATATTTATTTAAAAAACTAACAATTGAGTAACCAACCTCTTTTCCTAGGTTAACAGGAACTGCATTCCCAATTTGTTTATATTGTTGTGCCATCGAGCCTTCAAACTGCCAATCATCTGGAAAAGTTTGAATACGTGCATATTCACGAACCGTAAACGGACGTGTCTCATCAGGGTGACACCTTTCTGTTTGTTTCTGTGCTGGGCTGCAGGTAAGTGTAAGGCACGGCTCATCCCATCCTATTCTTCTTGCTATTCCAGTTTTCCCTCCTCCAAGATAAAAACTACCACCCATAAATTGCTTTTGAATTTTCAATGGCAAATCACGCCAATAACCTTTTGCGGGAACCAAATCTAAAACATCTATTTTACTTTTCGGATATTTTGCTCCCTGTGATTTGGGGACATTGCAACTGTATAATTCTCCCTTTTTTAATGCATCTTTTAAATTATATATTTTCTGATATGGTTTTGGGTATTGATAATCTATATTAATATCTTACCTAATACCTACTAAAATTAATCTTTCTCTTTTTTGGGGAACTCTCAAATGAATAGCCTTCAGAACTTGAACTGGCATAACCTTATAACCAATCTCATCTAATATAGAAATCATTCCTTGCAATGTTTTACCATTTTCATGACTTAACAAGCCTCGAACATTTTCACCAATACATATTGGAGGATTAACCTCTTTAACAACTCTAGCAAATTCATAAAATAGAGTCCCTCTCGCATCAGCTAATCCTAGCTTCTTTCCCGCATAACTAAATGCTTGACATGGGAATCCTCCTGTGACTACATCTACTTTATTATAATACTTTGAAAAATTATATGACTTAATATCTCCTTCCAAAACATTCCAATTTGGACGATTTTTACGCAACGTTTGACAAGCCCATTTATCAATCTCATTTAATGCAACGCATTTTATTCCTACTTTTTCCATACCAATAGCCAAACCTCCTGCACCCGCAAATAACTCCAATACTGAATATTGTTTATCTGGTTCTACAAAATTCGAAAAAGTGCTATCAATATTTTGCACAATAAAATCTGCAAATAAAGTTTCCACCTGTTCTCTTTTGTAAACTCTATAATTACTCATAGGTTCCCGCACAGCTGATAATTTACCTTCTCTATCCCATCTTCTCAATGTTTCCTTGCTTTTGCCAATAAGTTCTGAAGCCTCAGAAAGTGTCAAATATTCATTCATAACCAAATTGTTTAACCTTATACAATGGTTACAAAATTATGATGAAAATTATATATGAAGTTATTTAATCGAGCAAAAAGAATTAACACCTTAATCCAAGTTTATACACATGTCTAAAAATTATATCCGAAAGCAATTCCAACCAAAGGGTGAAAATAGATAACCCTTTTATATAACATTAAAGCATTGCTATTAATAGGCTTTGTGTGTAGTTCGACAAGTGGGGTAAATGCTGCTCTAAATGTATACTTCCCTTCATTAAATTGATAACGATAACCTAGTCTGAATGCCAAAAAACTCATTTTTTCATCGTCATTGGGTTTATTAAATTTCTCGTAAGTAAAAGTGTATCCTGCACCAAATTCCACATGGTGTTTTTTGCTAAAAGAATATATTTCATTAATAGTTATTGGCATCCAAAATTTGATTATACCTGTAAATGCAGGATAATAAGAAAAGCCCACTTGTGCTGTTGTTTTAAATTTATTTCGATTGATAAGTTTACGCTCGTAGTTTAATGAATAAACCAAACCATGCCCACCCAATTCAAACTGTACACTATTCTTATATTTAAAGGAAGCTAAATCCTTATTTGCAGTTTGACTAAAAGTATGGAGCGATAAGAACAATAAACATACTGACAAATATACTTTCATGTGAGCATTATAATGATTTTAAAATCCGACTTTAAATTAAAGCAAACGTAACTATTAATAAACGGATTACCAAATTACAATTCAATATTAAATTTGCTCCCACCTCCTTCATCAATCTCCGCTTTCAAACTTCCGCCAACTTTATTCATCAATTCTTTACAAATAAATAAACCCAAACCTGTTCCCTTTTCGCCCTGTGTACCGGTATTGCTTTCAAGCGATAAATCACTGTCAGGGGTGTTGAGTTTGTCCATAATAGTTTGTGGCAAGCCAGCTCCTGTATCGGTTATAGTGATACAACCTCGCTGAAAAGCAATAGCTATATTCCCACCTTTTGGTGTAAACTTAATGGCATTGGATATAATATTCCTCACCACAATCCTTATCATATTGGCATCAGTTTCTACATCACACTTAGGCTTAATTTGATTATTAAAATGTATATTTTTATGTTGTAAACTTTGGGCAAACAGTTCTTTTACCTCTTCTATAATATCATATAAATCGAATGTTGTTTTTTTGATATTTACGCCATCCATTTGCGAAGCAGCCCATAGCAACATATTGTCCAATAGCAAATCGGTTGAAGATAATGAAACCTTGATACGTTGACTAATTACTTCATATTCCTCAGGCTTTAGGGCTTTGTGGTCCAACAAGAATGAGAGCGTACTCAAACTGTTTAATGGACTTCGCAAATCGTGACTGATAATGCTAAACATACGGTCTTTTACGGTATTTGCATTCATCAGTTTGGTATTCAATAGTTCGGTTTTTCTTTTGTTTTTATATAATACAAAAGTGCCTACACAAATAAGCAATACTATAATAATCCCACTGCCAATAATCAGCCATAGTTGTTTATCTTTTAATTCAGATTCATTATTAAGTTTGGCTATTTCTTGTTCTTTTTTTTTTCGTTTCAAAACCTATTTGTAGTTTTTGTATTTCCTTGGTTTTTTGTTCATTCAATATCGAATCATTATACGCCGCCGATAACTGTCCATACTGATAAGCGTTCTTATAATCACCAAAGGCTGAATATGCTTTATCCAAATTGGCACAAGCTATTTGCAGCCAATGGTTTGACCGAAGACGGCTTGCAATATCAAACGCATGTTTACCTGCATCCAAAGCTATATCTTTTTGACCCAACATTCTATTCACTTCCGATAAATTGCAATAGGCATCCACCAAATAATTACTGTCTCCTTGATGCTCATGCAAGGCCAAAGCTTCTTCTATATATATTTTAGCTTTGCCATATTGTTTTAATTCTATATATATTGACCCAATATTGATATTGATACGGGCTTGTATGGTTTCATTTTGTTTCTTTTTAGCAATATCCAAAGCTACCTGTAACAGTTTCAAAGCAGTATCATATCTAAATGTTTGTGATAAAACCTGTCCCACATTTTGATAGTTTGTGGCCAACATATCCGAATCATGTGAAATAATGAAATCTTTTTCGGCCAATTGAAAATATGCTAAAGCCTTATCATACTGCTTCAGTTGTAAGTGTATCGCAGCAATGTTTCCTACTATACTTCCTGCTTGTGTATAATCTTTAAAGTTCCGAGCCATTTCGCCTGCATGAATAAATTGTTTCAGTGCTTCCTCATATTTCCCTTCATAAAAATATACACCACCAATATTCACTTCTGCCGATATCAATGCCTGTTGATCATTCGATTCCAAAGCTGCTTTTCTGCTCTTCAGCAAACAATCCACTGCTTTTTGATAGTTGCCAAGGTCTTGGTATAATATTCCCAAATAACCATAAAACTTGCCGTCAAACTTTGCCAGGCCCACCTGTTTATTTATTTTTAATCCCTCATTGCAAAGTTCTAAACATTTTGCGGGATTGGCGTCTACCGTCTGTTTCACCTGTTCTAATATTTTATCCAACCGTTGTATATCTGTTTGTGCAAACCCAGAAGATGTTATGATAAAACATATACTGAAAATAAAAAACTTGATAAGCCTCATGCTGCAAATATATAATAGGAAGTGGTATATGGTTCGCTCCGACGAATAGGATTAAGTTCGCCCCGGCAAATGGGGCCATTAGGTGGTTGGGCAAAGGTGTGCAAGTACGCTTGCGAAAGTAAACACCGAATCCTGATACCTGACACCATGAACAATTACGACTATTGTTTAAAAAGTTTAGATGTGAAAGTTTGAGTTCCCGAGGCAACTGATATCATGTAGATACCACTTGGCAAAGATTCAAGACCCTTAATAGTAAAGCTATTTCCAATGGTATGAATTGTGTTTTGCACAACAGTTTTGCCCGCTATGTCGGTAATGATATAGCTTGTTTGTTCATTCACATTTGTTGTATTTGATATGATAATATTAGAAGTAAATGGCATTGGATATACTGCTATATTATCATTGGAAGTATTAGATAATATAGAAACTATTTTACTATATGAAAATTCACCATTCAAATCAACCATTTTTAGGCGATAGTATACTTTATATTTCGAACTTTCAACGATGGCTTTAGAATCCATATCCAACAAATTATATTGTGTATTTTTATTTTGTAAACCGAGTGATGCAACCTCTCCGATATATTCCCAATTATCAGATTCAAAACTACGTTCCACTTCATAATGGTCGAAATTTTGTTCATTCACCACATCCCAGTTTATATAGATATCATTGTCCTTTTTCTGTGCTGCAAAATTCAATAAAGTAACAGGCAGTGGTGTACTATTATCATTTAAAGTAAATTCTGAGAAACTATTTAAACTACCATATTGACAAGTATTAGAATTGGTATTCAAATTACAATTATCATAACTTGTCCAGTTGTTTCCACCAAAAGGCTTTTTGGCTAAACGCACATTACTTTCAGCAACAATATTTCCTGTTAGAGCATCATCATAATTCAAAGTGATATCATAACTAAATCCATTGCCACCTGTTGGTTCTATGTACCAATACGCATTTGCATATTTGCTTCCAGCTTGGGCACTATTTGGATTTTTACCACTATAATACTTTACACTATTTGCATTGAAGGCAGGCAAACTTCCCGCATTCCCCCAAGTGATTGTAGCTAATACACGTCCTGCAAAACTGAAGGTTTCTGTACCACCTGTTTGGTGACTACCCGTAATGCTCAAATCAGGAGGATTTACTCCATTTACTGGCACAAACTCATCTGCCCCAATATCAGTCCCCATTCCATGTATGATACTTCGTGCATCGCCACTTAAATCAGTATTAATATTAGCTGACAAAGTTCCTGCAACACCTTTACCATTGACGTACCAACAAGCTTTTTTATTGTTATTGATATATAAAGATGAACCGCCGGTTGTTGTAAACAAACTATCTGAATTCACTTCATCACTTGTAGCTGACCACGATGAAGCATCGCCCCTACTGCGGGTTTTCCAATGTGCAAAGTCAAGTACTGAATTGTACCAACGACCTATTTTGGTAGAATCGGCGGTGATAAATAAATTGTAGTTACCTCCTAAGGTTAACCAACCGGTAGTATCCCATATATTGGCAACAGCAAAATTATTTCCTGAACCTGTACGTTTGTTATATAATAGATTGTTCCGAAGTATGATAGAAGCATTACTCAAATGACAAAATGCATAAGAATTATTGGTAGAAGTAGATGAGCCACCAATAAATACGGTATTATAATACACATTTAAAGTATCACTATACCCACGTGACAATATACCGTGAATCGTTACACCATTTGTATAAGCACTATTGGTGATATTTATCATATTATTATAAACTTTCCAACCTGGGGATGTATTATCCAAAGTATAGATACCAATAATTTGAGAATAGTTTCCGGTCGCACGGTTTTCTAGTTGCGATATTTTATTGTTTGCAACACTTCCGCTTCCACTACCGAACCTGCTTTCGCCAATTCCAATTACGGATGCACTCACATTTGCTGACGACAGATTTTTCAAATATCTCACTTCGTTATTATTAATCACCTGTCCGTCTCCAAAACAAAATGTAACAATACCAGCAGTGCCCGCATAGTAAGGCTCGTCACTATCGGTAGTTGAATAACTGGTGAGTTTATATATATAATTATTGGTAATGATAGGTTTACCAAAATATTCGTGAACAATACCAATTACTTGTACATTTGATGTTGCACTCTGATTCGTCATATTCATTACATAATTATCGTGTATATATACTGGCGTATCTCTATTATAACCATAAGTAGATATTCCTCGCACAGGTGTGTTTGCTATGCTCTGTATGCTGAATATATTTGCATACTCACCAATATCATTTGAAGTTACATAAGTAGTACTAATGTTTCTGATTGCTACACCACAAAAACCTCCTCCGTCTATATCATATATGGAAACTCTTTTTATGATATTTCCTTCAATTTTTATAGGTTTACTTCCTACCTGCGAGAAAATATTAATACCACAGAAATAAGCCCCACCATCTTTCATTACCCAATATCCACTATTGGCTGAATCATTGCCCCCAATTATGTTATAGCTCACAGTATGACCTGTACCCCCATTTATATTCACAGCATAGTTACTGCCGGCTGTGGTATCGGGTTGGTATATTTTATTTGAGGTAATAGTACAGTTATTGCCTCCATTAACAAAATATAAGGCATAGGCTTGAAAGTCGTGTATCTTGCAATTATCTACAAAAATCCCATCATTTGCTTTGCCCACTGTTCCGCCACTATAAATTCCAAAATAAGGTTTGTTATTTCCTGAACTTCCAATATCACAACCTACAATAGCGTTGTTATCATTTCCTGTATTCAAATAAGTATTATAGATAGAAACTACACCACCCAAAATATTTGCAACAGCACCTTTAAGCTTACAATTTCTAATGGTATCTGATGTCGCATCATTCATCAATAATACAACTGTAGCTACATTTCCTGTGCTTTGGTTATCCAGAATCAAGCTATTGCCATTGGTGTTCAGTCCATCGATGGTAACATTATCGGCCCCATTCAATTGTATCAATGCCCTGTTGCTATTCATGGTAATAGTGCGTGTGGTATCGCCGCTAGGTTTAACAAGTATGGAGGTATAATTTGCATTGCCTGTTCCACTCGATTTCAAAACACAAGAATCTGTTTCATTACAATCGCCAATGATATTTAATATAATACTTCCCGTATGATAACCACTGTTAATTGAATCAAAAGCTTCCTTTAAAGTATTATATAACTTTGGGCCTTGTGCTCCAGTTGTCGCAACAATACTTACAGGTTGATTACCGCCACCATTCCCGTTTCCTCCTCCGCCATTTCCTCCACCATTATTCGCATTAGATACATAGATTGTATAATCTTCACATTCTCCAAAAGCACCCCCGGTACAAGGATCCATATTTAGTCCATTATATAATTCACGCACACGCATTTTCAAAGCTTTGTTAGCAGTATTTGCAGGAATTGTAAAATTTATACTATCCAAAGTTGAAGCAGCCATATTATTAAGCTGACCTAATTTTTCCGATGCTTCAAATGTATCATTTCCATTATAATCAATCCATGCTGCTATATTATTGCCTGTTCCAGTCCAAGTGCCCGCTGCCACTTTCAAATAGTATGCTTGATTTTTATATAAAGTAGTGGATAAGTTTGAATAGAAACTATAAAATGGACTGGCCAGTCCTGCCGTTTGGTTATTGATTGAATCTAATTTTACAAAAGATATATAATCGCCATAAATACTTCCTGTTGAATAGGAAGGGACGCAGACTTGAGCAGAACCGTTTCCGCCGCCGCCATTTCCACCACCCGCATTGCCCCCTGTACTTATAATATGAATGATATAATCTTCGCATTCGCCATAATTACCAGCACTGCAAGGACCCATATTTGCATCACTATACGATTCACGCACACGCAATTTCACGGTTGCCGGTGCAGTATTGGCAAGCACCGTGAAACTAAAACTATCCATCGTAAGTGCCGCTAAATTATTAGCTTGACCAATTTTTTCACCAACTTCAAAAGTATCATTGGCATTATAATCAATCCATGCTGCTATATCGTTGCCACTTCCTGTCCAACTGCCGGGTGCCACTTTTATATAATAAGTTTGGCCACTGCTTAATGTAGTTGAAATATTTGAATAAAAATGATAGTAAGGATTGGCTAAGCCAGAAGTTTGGTTATCTATCGAGTCCAGTTTTACACGTGATATATAATCGCCGTAAACTGTGCCGGTAGAATAAGAAGGAGTGCAGGGCTGCGATTGTGCCACTGCGGCCAATGCAAGCAGGATGAGGAGGGTTGAGATAAAGTTTTTCATTGTCGTAATTATTCTTGTTTGTGTGTTATTTGATACAAAATTGCGTATTAAAAACACTCAAAACTCAACAATACCAAGCACCTGCACGATATCGTCGGCCAACGTATTAAAAAAGTCGGTGAACGGAAAATGCCTTATTTTTGAAGCCACAATGGAAACCATAAAATGTATTATCCTTGACGACCAATTGGAAGATAGACTTATAATTGAAACTTATCTTGCGTCCTTTCCCGATTTTGAAATCGTGGGCACTTTCGAAGAGCCATTGGCTGCCCTGCGTTGCCTTAGCGAAAACAAAATTGATGTAATGTTCAGCGATGTGGAAATGCCTAGCTTAAATGGCTTCGAGTTTTACAATACTTTACTACAAAAGCCTATCACTGTTTTCATATCAAGTTTCCCTACTTATGCGGCAACAGGTTTTGATGTAGAGGCTTTCGACTTTATTACTAAACCAATTCCACTTGGCCGATTCACCAAAACTATAATTAAAATACAAGAGCATTTCAAGAACCTCACCCCTACTCCAGCTAACACCCAGGATTTTTTTGTAGTAAAAACTAATTCCGAATTTGTTCGCATCAACCACCACGAAGTATATTATATAGAAGCCATGAGCGATTTTGTGAATGTGAAAACTATGGAAAAGAAAATGGTGGTATTGGTAAATTTAAAAAATTTAATGGAGCAAATTCCCGAACAAATATTTGTGCGTTGCCACCGTTCTTATATAGTGAATATCGAAAAAATAATCAAGTACGATGGCTCCAATCTTTATCTATCCGACGACATTAAAATACCCGTAGGTCGTGAGTTTGCATCTATTGTTGAGCAAAGCTTTTTGGGAAATAATTTAATTAAAAGGAAAACCAAATAGTGCGAAAGGATAAGGAAGCTGACGCCGAATGGCTCTTACCGTACACACTCATTACGCCTGCCCCCTCACCTCGGCTGATACGTATCCAAAATCTCATCCTTACTCTTATTCATAAAGCCCAGCAACGCTTTTTTATTCGTGCTGTCCGTTTGCCGATTATATATATTTTTGAGTGCCTCATTTCCTTCTTTGTCCTTTCCTAGCAGCACCAAAGTAATTCCTTTATTCATTAATAGCATATCATAGTTTTCGCTCTTGGTAGAAAGTGTGTCGAAATATTTATTATATAATTCCAAACCTGTATTATAGTATTTATTGGCTGAAATGGAATCACCAAGTCTATAACACATCATACCTGCTCGCACATAAATATCGGGATTGGAGGAATTGGCTCTAATGAGATGCTGTGCAGTAATTAGTGCTTTATCATACCGCTTCAAATCTCCCAGTAGTGTTAGCTTTTCCCAGTAAGCCATAGTGAAATTCGTGTCCAGGTCGGTAGCTTTATCGAGCAATTGAATGGCTTTATCATAAGATCCAATCCCTTCAGTTGCAGTAAGCATCATCGCACTATCAAAATACAACTGTGCTTCTGAATTCATTTTAGGCTGCTCATTCTTTTCACCACAACTCCACAGCAATAGTATTGTTATTATATATATCAGTTTTTTCATTTTATTTTAAAGCTCGCAAAGGTAAGTCACTAAGTTTTGGAAAGTTTAGAACTTTCCAAAAACTTAACCGCTTAATACAATCATTCTCCGCCGCGGCGGAATAAATCATTCAATCATTAAATAAAAAAGCCGACTCTCCAGTCAGCTTTTCCCTCCCGATTTATCGGGATAAATTATGTTTATCTTATAAGGTAGGCTTTACCTTTTGGCAAC
>JAWXAU010000134.1 GCA_034439655.1 Bacteroidota bacterium
GTATTATACCCTGGCGATGTTTATACTTTTACATTTGATAATATATATATATATCTGCAAATTTGGGTTATGATACAATTGTTATATCGGTAGGGGACGATAATACTTTTAACAATTATGAATGGCACCAATATATAAATGCAAAAGAATATTCGTATGCCGATTGGACCAAATCGTCGAATGGCGGATTTAGTTTTAGTGGCTTTGGGGCTACTGGCGATGTGCGGACTAGATTTACGGGAAACAGAGGTGGAACTATCAATAAAGTGAAACTGAGTTTTACCACCAATAATGTAAATTGTAAAGTTGGTATTTGGGATATGGATACCACTACTGGGCTGCCCTATTCTTCACCTTTATATCTTACCCCCTCCAATGTTAAAACAGGTTCTAATGTAACTGTACTGCCAAAACCCGCCCCAAGCATTGTAGCATCTGGCCCAAAAACCTTATGCCAAGGCGGTCAAGTTACACTAAAAGTTAGCTCAGCAATATCACTGTCAAATATACAATGGCGAAAAGCTGGCGTTGATATTACAGGGGCTAACTTAGATTCATTGATAGTGAATGTTGCCGGAGATTATGAGGTATTTGTAAAATCAACAAATGGTTGTTCCGATTCATCAACTGTTACAAAGGTAACTATTACTTCATCTCCTGCTCCACAAGTTTCGGCAACGGGTAGTACCACTATTTGCAGTAATGATAGTGTGCAGTTTACTTTGAGCACATCGGGTTCTATAGCATCATTGCAATGGAGGCTGAATGGAAATAATATTACAGGTGCCACAAGTGCCAATTATTATGCTAACACCTCGGGCGATTATGATGTAACCGTGCTCGCCTCAGGTGGTGGATGTTCTTATACTTCCAATTCTGTAAAGATTACAGTTAATTTAGCACCGTCGCCAGTATTATCGGCTGCTTCAACTACTATATGCCAAGGCGATAGTGTGAAATTAAACTTGGCAATTATTGGGAATTTATCATCGGCTATATGGAATAAAGATGGTGGTGCAATAAGCGGAGCAACAGGCAATTCTTATTATGCAAAATTAACTGGCAATTATACTGTACATGCAACCAATACAAATGGCTGTGCCCAAAATTCGAATGGAATATCAATTACGGTAAATCCTTCGCCAGTTGCTGTTATATCTTACGCAAAACCTGCATTAAGTGTAACCAATGTTGCAGGCAATACTTATCAGTTGTATTTGAACGGAACGCCTATTTCATCAGCTATGTCATCAACGTATACCGCAACTGCCAATGGGAATTATACGGTAATGGTAACCACATCAGCGGGTTGCAAAGCCACATCAGCAATATATAAAGTTACCGATATCACAGGTATTAATATAGCTTTGTCTAATTCAAATATACAAATTTATCCCAACCCATCGGATGGATTATATATTTATCAAACTATACATCAGGGATTGCAACTATTATAATTACCGACATTAATGGTAAAGTAATTAGAAATGAAAAAGTAAATACAGGTTCGAACAGTGGTAAGAGAGAATTAGACATTCGCTCCGAAGCCTCGGGTATCTATATGCTGCACCTACTAACCAATGATGGAAAAGCAGTAGCAAAGATTATCAAGAATTAAATATATCATATATTATATAAAAAAACACGGGCATATTGTCCGTGTTTTTTTATGTATTTATAGAATAGTTATACCAATTGTATTTATAAATAAGTCCAATCAGCTTTTTATAAATTACAAGGGTAATGCTATAGCTACATTCAAATAGTTTCCATAATTATTAGTTTAGCGTGTCCTGCAACAAAGGAATTGTTGAACTCTCCTATGTGATGACATGGGTCAATCGAAAGTAATGATATGAATATATTGTTAAGGATTTTAAACTTATTGAATTAAATTTGCCTGAATAAATGAGATATATTATACTCTTCCTATTGTGTATTGTTAGCTATTTTTCGAAGGGACAGCAACATATTTCATCGTTTACATCGGTGCAGCCTGCCTCGCAGACCCACAATTTTGTGCTGCCACAATATCTCACTTTTCATTTCATTATTAAAGATGGAGATTCATTAACGGATGGAAGCATCATGCCCACCAATCCTGACTTTACGGGCTATGTTCCTATTAATGGCAGCAGTAAGCATGGTTATTTGTGCATTAACTCAGAGTCCAATCCTGGGGGTGTCACTGTATTTGAAATAAAACAAGATTCAGTTAATTTAGATTGGGAAATTATATCTTCCAATAAAGTAAGTTTTGCCAGCGTAAATGGAACACGCTCCAATTGTTCGGGAGGAATAACGCCCTGGGGTACTATGCTCTCCTGCGAAGAAGCAAAGACTAACGATGGCAATTTTGATGGTTATAATGATTACGGGTGGGTGATAGAAGTGGATCCAGCTTCGCACACAGTTATTAACCAACCAGGAGGTTTGAGCAATGGAGACAAGTTATGGGCTTTGGGGAATTTCAATCATGAAAATGCATCTGTGCATTCAAATAAAAGAACTGTATATATGGGCATTGATGCTGCTAGCGGTTATATGTTAAAGTTTGTGGCTGATACAGCAGAGAAATTATATTCAGGAAAACTATATGCCTATAAGGGTTCCAAAAATGGAAATGGAAAGTGGGTCAGAATCAAAAATGCCACCGCATCCGATTGTAATAATACCAATCAAAGTTGTATTGATTCATTTTGCACCACGTTTGCAGGTATAGAGGATGTAGAATATAATACTGTGGATGGGAAAATATACCTGGCTGTAAAAAGTGAAGACTGTGTATATCGCTTCAGCGATGATTCCTATCTGAATGGCGATAGTGTCCATAATTTTGAAACTTTTGTTGGAAATACATCCTATAATATCACACATGCAAATGGAACCACAAATACTTCATGGGGCACAGGCAACGATAACCTTTGTTTTGATGATACAGGCAATTTGTGGGTGTTTCAAGATGGAAGTAACAATTATATATGGTTGGTTCAAAAGGGACATACCCAAGCAAGCCCCAAAGTAAAAATATTTGCCAAATCCCCTGCGGGTAGTGAACCTACTGGAATCACCTTCACACCCAATTATAAATATATGTTTATGTCCATCCAACATCCCAGTAGCAGTAATATTACTGCACAGTTTGATGTATATGGGAATTCGGTGAAGTTTGATAAAGCAGTTTCCCTAGTTGTATCGCGTGATAGTTCTTTTATCGCATTGCCAATTACTTTCAATGGACTTTGGGCAACATTATATAATAATGAGGTGAATATTAATTGGCAAACGGCTTGCGAAAATATGAGTTATGGATTTTTTGTAGAGCGTTCCAATGATTTAAAATATTGGAGTATTATTGGTATGGAATTATCAGCGAATAATGGTTGCAGACTCACCAATTATTATTATACTGATAAGGAACCAGAAGCTGGATTGAACTATTATAGAATCCGTCAGACAGATATGGATGGCAGTGAGTTTATTTCTGAAACTGTAGTGGTTAATTATTTGCATAATAAAGAATCGCTATACCCCATGCCTTGCGAGGCGGGAAGTAACATAAAGCTAAATACAAATGAGCCAATACAATTAATCGATGCACAAGGAAAATATATAATGACGAATTATATAAACAACAAATCAGGATATATACAAGCACCCGAAGTAGCTGGAATTTATTATATAATATTGAACAACGGGAAATCGTTTAAATTGATTGTTAGATAATGTTTATTTTTTCAGGAATTGTTCGGCGGTCATAACAATTATTTCTGCAGATTTGTAGGCTTTTAAATTTCGTGTAAGCAATGTTTTAATATTATTTTCGATGGCAGTGAAGTATTGCAAACCATCTTCAAAGTCTTTAAAGTCGGATGACAAAGCGAGCTCAACAATTTTGTCTGATACGTTTAATACTGTTAATAGAGGTTTGAATTTTAGTATTTTTTTCTTGCTTGGTCAACAGAGTATTGTTTGCAAAGTATATAATTAAGATTAGCAAATTATAGGGAAGAAACACGTAATACCAATTCTTAAACTATAATAGTTCTCTGCCTGTGGCGGATTAGGTTTGTAGATTGGTAATGTCGAATTACCTCACTAATGCCCCGCTTAATCCCGATAATTATCGGGATGCGGGGGTTTAGTCCCTTTCTTTTGGACTATTATATATTGAGTGTCGGTATAATTTCAATTTTCCTCTATCAGCCTCGCTGAAAAGATGTGCCGCATGTTTGTAAAAGGGTTCATGTAAACTTAGTAGGTCAAGTATTATTTCAGTATCTACAAATACTTTTTCCATTATTTATATTTCTTAATTAAAAAATCTGCATACGATTTTTTGTGATCATAGTCTTTAGGAAGGTCTACAATGCCTGACAAGCTTTTAACTAAAGGTGTAATTTTTTCACCTTTGCCTCTCTCGTTTGTAATATTTAGAAGGTAATTTTCTATGAGCTTTGAAAGGCTAGTTCTGCGGTCTTTGGCATATCCTTTAGCTTTTTTAATTACGGTTTGCTCAAGTTTCATATTTGATTTATTCATATTCACTCAAACAACATCCTTAACTTCGCTTTCTTTTTCTCGCTGAGTGATAATTTATTGATATCAATCAAATAGTTTTTCTTCTCATTGGCATAGATTTCTGGGAAATAGTTTTTCTTTTGATATACTATTTCTTTAATATTCTCGATGAGTTCTAAATTACCCGAGTCGTTTGCAAGAAATAGCATCAGGCTTGGACCATTATGTTGTAATAAGCTCTCAATTTTAACGAGCAATCCCTCGGTATAAGTGCCAGTGGCATTGATAAATAGGTCATTCAAATATTTATAGTATAATGGTCTATCAAGCAAACGTAAGCAATAAAATAAAGTATCTGCATTGGCAAAGTAGGAACTAAAATTATTATCACTAATAGCAGCTATCGTGCGGTTCTTTTTCTCAATCAATAATTTTTCCGCACAGTTGCATGATATTTTTGTTGTATCATTTGCCTTTACAGATAAAGTCTGTAAGCTGTATATGATGAATAATATATATAATGCTTTTTGCAATTCGATTTGGTCTTAAAAAAGATGTCCAAAAATAGGTTATTTTGTGCTAATGCGAAAAAGACATTTTTACCTCAGTTCGCCGGCGGCGAAACACAGAGGTAAAACATCACCGAGTTTCACGGAGTTTTTTTATGTATTTAGAAGAATCAACTACTTGTGGATGGTAATAACCTTCTCTTCGTCATTCATAAATTCTAATTTAAAACTATGATTGTCTACCCATTGAATAAAGTTATTTACACCTTGGCCAGTCCATTCTCATACTATTTTCAAAGGTAATACCATTTCTTAAACTATAATAGTTCTCCGCCTGTGGCGGATTTAGTTTTTAGAATGGTAATGCCGAACTACATCCCGAAAGCCCCGCTTAATCCCGATAATTATCGGGATGCGGGAGAATTAGTCCCTTTCTTTTGGACTATTATATATTGAGTTTCGGTATAATTTCTACTTCCAAGATAATTATAATTTTTGATTTTGCAATAAATTCATTTTGGGTCAGTTGTAAACACCTGACTGCCGCAAGCAGCAATTGACTCATAATCTTAATTCGTAATTTAATCCGCCGCTGGCGGACGTAATTTATGCCGCACATCACTCCATAAAGAAAGTCTTCTCTCTTTCAGGCCCTGTAGAGATTGCAGCCAGTTCCATACCACAACTTTGCTCTATATATTTTACATACTCTTTAAAAGTTTGCGGCACATCTATATAGTTTTGGGTTTGATGCAATGAGGAATCCCAACCTGCAAATTTCTCGGTATGCATTTGCATATCAGTATTGCAAATATCATAAGGAAGTTTATCGGTAAGACCCAAAGGAGTTTTATAAGCGGTGCAAATTTCTACCTGTTCTAAACCACATAATACATCTGCTTTGGTCATGATTAATTTATCAGCACCATTCAACATAATAGCATAATTCAATGCAGGCAAATCTAACCAACCAGTGCGGCGAGGACGACCAGTGGTGGCACCAAACTCTCCACCTTTTTGACGCAGCTCTTCACCAAATTCATTATCGAGCTCGCTAGGGAAGGGGCCGCTGCCCACACGGGTACAGTAAGCTTTAAATACACCAAATACATGTTTTATTTTTTGCGGACTTATACCCAAGCCAGTGCACGCACCTGCAGAGATTGTATTCGAAGAAGTAACATAAGGATAAGTACCATAGTCGATATCGAGCATGGTGCCTTGTGCCCCTTCAGCCAATACACGGTGACCACGAGCAATAAAATCATTTACATAATATTCGCTGTCCACCATTTGAAAAGCACGCAAATATTCAACGGCGTCCATAAATGCTCTTTCTGTTTCGGCTATATCTGTATTGCCGCCGAGTGCTTCAATCATTTGTATATGTTTGGTGGCAAGTAAACGATATTTTGCATCGAAATCTTTCTCATGTATATCGCCCATCCGCAATCCTGCACGGCCAATTTTATCCTGATAAGTAGGGGAGATGCCACGCAGCGTACTGCCAATCTTTGCAGTGCCTTTTGCGTTTTCTTGAGCAGCATCCAGCAAAATATGTGTGGGCAAAATGAGATGTGCTTTACGAGCTATCAATAAGTTTTTTTCTACAGGTGCTCCAGCAGCTTTTACTTTCTCAATTTCTATTTGCAATTTAGCAGGATCTATTACAACTCCACTGCCAATTAAATTTTTGCAATGCTCTCTAAAAATTCCAGAAGGAATAGTATTGAGTACAAAACTTTGTCCCTCAATTTTAAGGGAATGCCCTGCATTGGGGCCGCCCTGAAACCTTGCCACCATTTGATAAGCAGGACACAAAAAATCTACAACTTTTCCTTTTCCTTCATCGCCCCATTGTAAGCCTAATAATATATCTACCATCTTGAATTATTTTATATTTTACAATTGTTATTTTATATTTTTAGTTTGCAGTTTTGGTTATGTAGTTTTTAACTGCAAACTGTTAACTGCATACTATTTACTATCATATCTTCATTTACATTCTCCAATTTACAATCCACCAATTCATTTACCAGCAGCGGGTCGTAGGGAGTTGATACTTTTATATAATTATCGGTAAAGCCATGCATTAATCCATCTTTTACTTCTTGCTCAAATAATACAGTTCTTGTTGTTTGTATATGTTGTTCGTAGAAGAAGCGTTTCTTTTTTTCGCTCAATATTCGCAGCATATCGACCCGTTCGTTGCGTACTCGATTTGGAACTACATCAGGCATTTTATAGGCAGTTGTATTTTCGCGTTCGCTGTAAGGAAATACATGCAAATATGATATATCAAGTTCGTTTAAGAACCTATAAGTTTCTAAAAAATCTTCTTCTGTTTCTCCTGGGAAACCTACTATCACATCTACGCCAATGCAGGCATGCGGCATTTCTTGTTTGATAGTTTCTACGCGTTCTTTATATAAATCTTTTTGGTAGCGACGACGCATTAATTTTAACAGTTTATCACTTCCACTTTGCAAAGGAATATGAAAGTGCGGCATAAATCTTTGGCTTTCTGCTACAAACTTTATAATATCATTGCTCAACAAATTGGGCTCGATACTCGATATACGAAAACGCGGAACACTTTCCACTTCGTCGAGCTGATATACCAAGTCGGCAAATTGTTCGCCTGTTTGTACCCCGAAATCGCCAATGTTTACACCCGTTAATACAATCTCTTTGGCTCCTTTGTTTCCTATTTCTGTAGCTTCTTTTATAACCTGTGCGATAGTTGCACTGCGGCTGCGGCCGCGGGCTAAAGGAATGGTACAAAACGAACAGAAATAATCACAACCATCTTGCACTTTTAAAAAAGTACGTGTGCGATCGTCGCTTGAATAAGCAGGTACAAAAGTATTGGTTTCCTTAATTGGTTTATTATATATACTTGCTTGCTGGCGTTTGCTGGTATCTGTGATATGTTTGGCAAGTTCAAATTTTTCGGCAGCTCCAAGTACCAAATCTACTCCAGGGATATTGGCAATCTCTTGTGGTTTTAACTGGGCATAACATCCTACCACAATTACAAATGCATCTTGATTATAACGTAATGCTTCCTTTACTACTTTTCTGCATTTGCGGTCGGCGTGGTCGGTAACTGAGCAAGTATTGATTATATATATATCGGCACCGTCGCGAAAATCTTTTACCTGCATGCCTTCCTCCTTAAGCTGACGGGCTAGGGTAGAGGTTTCGCTGAAGTTGAGCTTGCAGCCTAAAGTATAAAAACTGACCGATTGGGGCATTTTGAAAGTTGCAAAGATAAGTGGGGATTTACGATTTTTGACAATGAAAAGCCGTCATTCAGAGTCCGATAGCCTCCGGACCCGCTGCAGGCGAAGAATCTCATTAATGAAGTCTCCAAATTCAAAAGATTCTTCGTTGGATGTCTTCCGATAGTTATCGGAATCAGAAAAACTGTTCATTTTCAATCCTCCGTTTCACATTTCGCAATGCCGCCTTGGTGCAAAATGTTTGATAGGGGACTGAAAATATAGGGCCCAATAAGATGGGGAGAATATTCCCAGGTTTTGAGAAAGTTTGGATTTTAAAAATCAATTTTTCACCATATTGCTCAATCGTAAATGTTGAAATTCCTTTCTCTACATGGCCTTCAAGAGTTTCATAACTATATCCTTTCTTGTCTTTTTGGTCAATAATTTCATGGATACGCACGCCGAAAATGATTTTCTGCGAGAACATTCTTATGGGTGGAATAAAGGCTTGCTGCACAATGGTATCGCCTACTTGCATATTTCTGTTTTCGTCATTCCACTGTGCAAGGAAAGCTATTATATTATTTGGGAATATATGATAATCGAAAAAGAATTTCAAATCTAAGTTTTCTAAAGATGTTTTGGTACTTAGTTCAATGATTGATATCTTCTCTCTGAGTGTTTTTATATCATACTTCATCACGCATTTTGACTTCAAAAAATCGAGGTGATTTTTGAAATTCTTTTTTTGGTCTCTGAGGTAAATTTTCGTCCAAATGCAATAATGATGAAACTCTTTAAATGACCCATATTTTTTTTACCCATCTGAGCTGTTTTGGTTCGCCCAGTAATTATCTGAAACGGAGAATATTTCAGCATCTTTAGTTCGTATTTGTTTTTAATGGATGCTGAAATATTCGCCGCGGCGAACAGCATGACGGCATAAAGGAACAATTGAACTATTTAAAAATTTCTAGTGTTGTAATTTGCTTCACCAATTCGGGGTTTAGTGGTTTTGATATTACCTTCTTCACAAAATCATATTTGCGAGCACGTTCGCGGTCTTTAGGATTTATAGAAGATGTGAGAATAATGACGGGTGATTTCTTTTCAAATAATTGATATTCTTCCAAGAAATCCCAACCATTTTTATTGGGCATATTCAAATCTAAGAATATAATATAGTGGTCATTTTTTGTATCGTTCTTCAATAAATTAATTGCCGAATCAACACACTGCACCTTTAATATTTTGTCTTTGGCAAATTCTAATTCCAACAAACGTGAATTGATGAAATTAAACGTGGGGTCATCGTCTATTAATAATACATATTCAGGCACTACTTCCTGACTCACATATTTGTTTACTTTGGTAGCTTGTCCAAAGGTGATTTTATCGTTTATTTTATATATAGTTGCGTTGAGATTATCGAATGTTTTTAAACTTTCCGATAACATTAATTTATCCTGTGAATTAATAAATTCGCTGTCTTTCAAGAAATCGACCATCGAATATAGTTTTGCATATTCATGTCTCAACTCATGCGAGGTGATAAAAGAAATTTCTTTTAATAAACCTAGTTGATTATTGATTTGGTTCTCCTGTTTTTTTCGTTCAGTAATATTGGAAATGGAAACCATAAATCCATCCGCGTCTTTTTCGATAGGGGTTGAGATGGGGAAGAACTGCACAAAATACCAATGCTGCGAACCATCTGCTTGCTCGAAATTTGTTTCATAACTGATATTTTTTCCCTGCCTTACCTCATTCAGTACTTTAGTGAGTCTATCGCTTCTATCTTCCAAAAAATACTCACTTAGGTGTTTACCTATTTTTGCCTCTTTACTCAGTTCTCTGGCAGCAAAATCGGCCGCTCCATTATTATAAGATATTATGCAAAGGTTTGTGTCAATCAAAAGATAAGCAGTATCGGTGGTATTAAAAATTGTTTTGAGATTGGCTTTTGATTTTTTTAATTCTGCTTCCGATTTTTTTCGTTTGGTAAGCACTTCGGTAAGCATAATAATCCCTCCAATTTCTCCTGAACCTTTAAACCAAGGCCTTACTTCCCATTGCAGCCAATCAGTGCTTCCATCTTCTCTTTCAAATGAATCTTCCTCATTTTGCTCTATAGCACCTTTCATACATCTTTGGTGAACCTCTTTCCAGTGTTGTGGTAAATTAGGGAATACCTCGTAATGGCTTTTTCCAATTACCTCTTGTTCTCCTAAATTATAATCGGTAATCCACCTTTTACTAGTAAGCAAATAATTCATATCCTTATCGACCATAGCAATGGATGCAGGACTATGCTCAATGAATATGTTTAATAATTTTTCTCGCTCAATTAATTCCTCTTCTATCTTTTTGCGGTCACTTATATTTTCAATTTGAGAGATGAAGTAAAGTGGCTTTTGCTTACTGTCTCTAATTAATGAAACATTAAGTTTTATCCATATAATTGATCCATTTTTATGATAATACCTTTTTTCCATTTTAAAAGTATTTATCACACCTTCTAGCGAAAGTTTAAGGGAATTGAGGTCTTTATCTAAATCATCTTTATGGGTTAGTTGTTGAAATGACAATAATACCATCTCCTGTTCGGTGTAACCAGTAATTTTACATAGTTCTTTGTTTACCCTTATAAATTCGCCAGTAATTGATACAATAGCCATTCCTATTGCGGAATATTGAAAAGCACCCTCGAAAGTAGCTTCACTAATCACTACTTGCTTTTTGATTTTAACCAATTCCGAAACATCACGGGCTATAGCCATTACGCTATTGTCATCCAATTTTTTCACATTGGCTTCCACTTCTATAATAGTTCCATTTTTATGAAGCATATTTCTGTTACTAAAAACATGTAGCCCCTCTGCTAGTAGAACGAACATTATTGGATCAGCCTTTAATTGTTCTGCTTCTATTAGGTCTTCAATATTCATTTGCAACAACTCGGCTTTTTCATAGCCAAACATTTTGCAGAGACTTGAATTTACGTCAGTAAAATTACCCTCATAATCGGTGACCATTATAGCATCCGATGCTTGCTCAAATAGTGAGTGGTAATTGAGTTCGTTGTAGTTATTCGATTTCCCTTCTTGCATGTATATTTACTTTAAACTTCTTTTTAATCCATAACAAATACTACAAATCAATTTGTCGTTGATTATTATAGTATTTTGCACTTTAGATTAGTAAAAGTTTATATCAAATTCCTCCAATCAAGTTTATAATATTACAAATAAAACAAACTTCACAAAAAAGAATAAATACAGTTTAGGATTAGAATTGAATCTCGCAAAAAAAACAGGATATATAGTTCTTAAATATAAATCTATATTCTTTTTTTAACATTCGAAGCAAAGGTACTATATAGGAGCAAAACGCTAGAATTTGTGTCTAAAATATGACATTAATGGGTTGTTTTTTTATTAACATATTTTTTAAGAAGCCGTCTATAAAAGGAGACAAGTATGTCGTAAAAGCCTGTATAATATATATATTGATACTGTCACGCAAAGATAAACCCCAAGCGAAAAGCATGGGGTTTATCATAAATAAGAAGTTGCTCTATGATTTATTATTTAGCTATCACCAATTTGATATAAGCGGTTTCATTATTACTGCGATAGCTTAATATATATACTCCTGGAGTGATAGATGAAATATCCAAAGGTTTTTGCACGTTAATATTGTCCAATATTGTTTTACCTTCCAAATCAATCAAACTGCAAACACCGATATTCTTATCAATTCCTTCAAAGTATATCATATTGTTTGCAGGATTGGGCCATACATTAAAGGCATTTAACGATGGATTTGCAATCGCAGTATTCTTATATACTGTTACGTCGCGGCATAACTGGCTGCTATTTCCAGCCATATCAGTTACTGCATAACAAACTTTATATTTACCTGTTTTGGTACTGTCTATAGTGCTTGTGGATTTTATTTTAGCTGTGATGTTTCCATCTTTATTATCCATAGCAGTAGCACCCTGATCGGTATAACTATTCCCGATATATAATGAATCAGGATTTTTTCCTAATAAGGTAATAACAGGTGCAATACGGTCGGGCAAGTTGCTTAAGTCCATATCATCACGGTTGCGGGGAAGCATTTTAAAGTTTCCGAAACTATGCCATAAAACCCCTTGGGCGTAACTCATTTTTTGTTTCAACGCCAATGAATCTGCATTAAAAGTTAAACCTAGAGTTGGAGCTTTGCTTGCCATGCGGAAACCTTTGCCTACTGTGGTATCGGTATGCATTAACCATTCACCAAAATTGCTGGTAATATCTGCATTAATTTGTGTTACATATACATCATTATATTTAATAAGCATTCCTTCATACGCCTCAGTTTCATTATATGCTTTCAAAATTACACTGTCAGCATTGGCCATATAAAAAGCAGGTAAAGCATTACTTGATGATACTACAGAGAAATTGCCTTTCAATGAATCCAAATAAGTACAACCACCAATCTCTCGAACTAGTGCAGCAGTAATGTTTACTTTGTCGCCACGTTGCAAAGCATTCAGCCCGTCACCTGGTTTTGCGTTCAAAAATATGCCACTGTATGGAGTTATATCATCTTGTATTACCACCATTCCCAAATCGCTGGTGCTACTGCCTGCGGTTACAATACCCGTAATGTTTAAAGGTACATAACTTCCAGCCCACAAACTATTTCCAAATGCATAAGGTGTAGATTGTATTTGGCTAATTTTTGTAATGCCCGAATCTTTTACTATATAATCGTATCCTGTTCCAAATGTATCTGGAAAATAAGTAATGCTACCTCCATTATCAATTGCCTGTACATAAAACTTCACATAACTTCCATCAGCTTGTTTGGATATCATTGCGGTCCAGGTGTTTCCGCTCGTATTGGTCATCGCTACAGGTGTAAAGGTACTACCTGAAACATTATAATATACATTGGCAGAAGCAACAGTGCTGTCGTCGGTAATTGTTGCGGTAACAGTCACATCCTGTTTCGAATTTGGTAGGGAAGGTGTATATGAATTTATTTTCACCACCGGCGGGATAGAAGTACTCACAGGTCCCACATCGCTAGCGGTAAGCGGGGCAAGCATATACTCCACCACGCCCCCAGAACTTATATTTTCTACTATCACACCGCGTACATAAGTGAGGTATGTTGCGTTTTTATAAGGTTTGTAATTGTTTGCTATAAAGTAATCTTCGTTATCATCGTTGCGGTAGTAAGCTGAATAATCACGAATACGGATTTTATTATTGTTGGCATCTACCAAACTCCAAAACCAACGGGCGGAATTTGCACCTGTGCCCTGAGCCACATCGGTAACGGCTACATTTTGAAATTCAACATACATGCCTTCATAGGGCTCGCCGGTAGTAGGCAACCAGTTTTGGCCGCCGCTGCCATTATTCGTACTGAACTGATCTATGGTAACTACGTTAGGATTAATAGTATCGGGTGTGCTATTGGTGATAACAGATTCGTATTCCAAAAGCATTAATTGTGTATGTCCCGTTCTTGCATTACTTGCTGGGAAATTTCTTATAACACCAGTGCATCGAACAGTTAGCCCAGGTTGGAAATTATCATAAAATTTAGTGGTAGTATTTAAACTATTTAAAGTAGGGTTGGCGGAACCACGACCAAATATACTTGTATCTATCATTACTTCAATACCAGTCCATTGACCACCGTTTTTTACTTGTAGGAAAGCAGATTTGCGTTTTTTGCTCAGCCCATAATAATGTGGGTCAAAAGTAACGATTCCTTCAATTTGCACAGTGTCGCCATATTGGGCGTTTTGAAACGAAGGGCTTACATAGTCAGGCAGGGTAGTGTCGGCAGCAAGACGTGCTGCACTCACTTTTTGTACCGTGTCGATGCCTACCAATGGGTAAACAATAGTTTGGCCTTTGGCCATGTGTAGTGCAAAGGCACATACGATTAGGAGAATTTTCTTCATGTTTTTTTTGAATGATAATAAGAATGCAAAAATACGAAAGTAAACAAGATAGTAGTGTGAAGAAATTGTTTTTTGTAACTATTGTTTCTTCCTCATCGAAAAACGAATTCCTGGAATCATTAACGAATAATGCTTCAAATCCGTAAAATTCTTTACTTGGATTTATTTTATAATGAGTATTGGTAAAAACCCTCCGCCGGCTGGAAGAAATTAAGGACATTACCGGCAATTGCTTATTATACCAATTCTTAAACTAAAATAGTTCTCCGCCTGTGGCGGATTTAGTTTGTAGAATGGTAATACCGAACTACATCCCGAAAGCTTTCGGGATTAGTCCCTTTCTTTTGGACTATTATATATAGAGTTTCGGTATTACTACTTCCTGCGGCTGCAGGGTTTTAAAAAAACATTTGCATGGCTTGCTTTTTTTTAATTGTATAATACAATCAATCTTCCTTATGCAAAATCAAAATCGGAGTTTTGCTCGCATGTGCAAAATGTTTGGTGAAACTTCTATGGAACATATTGCTCCAGAACCCTCGTTCATGCCTTGCCAAAGCCAGCACTTCTGGTTTTTGGTTGATAATATATTGTTCTAGTCCTTCTACGGCATCCTTTCTATTGATTGTTCTGAAAGTAATTCTCTTTCCCTCAAAATGTGCTTTTAATATATCTGTTATTTGTTCAGAAGGGGTAATTTCAGGTTCATACTCTTCGTGAATATGAATTACATGGGTATCTATTTCGAAGAGCGTAGCAAAGTCTAAAACCTGCGTGATGATAGGTATTTCATCGCCTTCATAATCGCTTGCATAGGTTATGGTTTTTATTTCTTCAATTTTTGATTGCAGGGGTATGGCCCAAACAGGAATTTTTGCATTTTCAATTACCGCCAAGGTATTAGAACCTAAAATATTATCAAGAAATCCTTTAGCTCCATGTGTGCCCATCACTATGTAATTGCACTGGGTATTTTCTGCATAAGCCAAAATGGTTTCGGCAATAAATCCATATTCAATATGGGTATGCACCGTTAACCATGGATGTCGCACTGCCAATTCCTCCTTTAGGTTTTGTATATTATGATGAGCATTTTTCTTTGATTCAGCAAGTTGAGTTTTATAAACATCATCGGTAACAGCCTCATCACTAACTTTAGGCGTCATATATACATTGAGAATGTTTAGGGATTTATTTCCCATTTGTGCCATGTATACTGCAAATTCTAAAGCATGATTGGCCGATTTGCTAAAGTCTGTTGGGAATAATATATTTTTCATATTGTTTACTATTTTTGTCAAAACTACTTTGTTGGTATTACCTAAATGTTAACAAATAAATTTCAGGGCATACCTTAATATTGGCAAATGTATGATTCATTTAAGCTAATTGATTCATCCTTGCGAACGTTTGCTTCAACACTTCGGGGTTTGCAGAACTTAATGTCTCACTCATCCCAAAAGTTAATGCACTTTTGCCTTCTTGCAATTGTATAAAAATAGCTTCGATAAATTCACTTACAGGTGGTGCTTGGTCGTGCAAGCCTTTGCCACCCAAATCGGTGTTAAGAGCGGGTGGAATGACTTCAATCACTTCTATGTTTTTTGCTTTCAATAATTCTCTTGCCGATAGCGTGAATGAATGGAAGAACGCTTTGGTGGCAGAGTATACAGGCACTTTAATAAGTGGAACAAATGCTAAACCTGAAGTAACATTCATTATAGTATTTAATGATTTCAAATTGCAAAACAAGGATATTAAATGCAATGGGGTTTCTATATTAACATTAATTTCTGCTTGAGCTCTTTCAAAAAAATTAGCATCTGTAATATCCATCCATTGTTGGATGCCCGCATTGTTTACCAATACGTTCAAATCAGGATGTTCTGCAGCAATCCAGTTATATAATGATTCGCGTTCGCTGCTATTGCTTAAATCGCATTGGTATGTTATAATACTGGGCAGTTTACTCGCAGCTTCATCCAATACTTCTTGGCGACGACCGCATATAATAACCGTATTATTTTCTTTCATAAATCTTTCCGCCATACCCAAGCCAATCCCTGATGCACCGCCCGTGATAAGAATTTTGTTGTTTGAGGTATTCATGTTTTTGTGTGTTTTATTGAATTATTAATTACAGCCCATTTTTTTAGCTTCTTCTCGAGATAAAATACCTTGATTAATATCATTTTTCGATTTTCTCTTTAGATCTATAATCTAATGGTGAAAATTGTAAATACGTGGGTAATTTATATAATCCCATTTTAAGGTCAACTTTTTCTTCGGGAATTGAATTTTTGAAATTTGTAATATTTACAAAACTAGTTATATCATGATTAAAGTTCATTGTTAATACATAGCCAAACGGAGGAAAGGTTAGCTGTGTGCAATTCACTATTCCTAATTCTGGAGTAGATATAGTCGTATGCTTGGAATATCTGTATTGTCCTTCATTATTAAGATAAGTAAATATTCTGTATTTATCGGGTAATATATCTGAACTAGAATTTTTTATGAACACAGATAATTCAGGATATTCTTCTAAGTACCATTCATCATTCATAGCTACAAACATTGATATTATTTGTTTCAATATTTTTAGTGGTTCTTGTTCACGTGCTATGTAGTTATAATATTGACTGTTGCTTTTTTATAAAGATTCATACTCAGCACTAACCAATTTTTCGTACGCTTTCACATAATTTAATCCTAAAAAACTATTGCAATCTCTACATAGTGAATAATATCCAATTCCTCCTTGTAAAATCGGGCCTTTCGGTTTGTATTCTAATGGATTATCCATTTCAGTCCATACTTCGTAGGGCACAGAAATATGTGTAGTTGTTATATTATACCGAAACTCAAAATTCCCCCGCATCCCGATAATTATCGGGATTAAGCGGGGCTTTCGGGATGTAGTTCGGCATTACGATTCTACAAACTAATCCGCCTCAGGCGGAGAACTATTATAGGGTAAGAATTGGTATTAAATGCTATCCTAGGTGGAATATGTTCAAAGCTTAATTCTTTTTTTAACCCACACATCTACAAACTCCGAATTGTAATTTTCAACGATCCATATGCTAATTTCATTTTATATACTTCACCTGCAATTACGGAGAAATATTCCTATTTCAAAAAAACTATACTATACTACCGAGGCTTAGGCTGCGGCTGCGGGGTAGGTTGAGGTCTTGCTTGTGGTTGCGGCTGCGGGGTAGGCTGAGGTCTCGCCTGCGGTTGGGGTTGTGGCCTCGGTTGTGGCATTGGCTGTGGCCTTGCCTGCGGTTGTGGTTGTGGTCTCTCCTGTGGTGTAGGTTGCGGCGTGGGTCGCGGTCTCGCTTGGGGTTCTTGATTTCCCGGCCTTTGTTGCGGCATAGGTCGAGCATTAGGTTCTGCTCTCGGTTGTGTATGCTGCTGAGGTTGTTGTTGTCTTTGGCCCGGAACTACTTTATTCTCTTGTGGCCGTGCCTCATTCAATTTTGGTTTTAGGTAGGGGTAATTTGCAGCATTGTCACTTAAAAATTGATCACGGGTTACAATTTTTCTTGGGTCATTTTTTATTGTTTTATCATAATCATTTTCAAATTTCCCCAATTCTTTAATCCGTTCTGGACGCTGTTTGTCATCATCAAAAAAGTTTTTGGGAACTCGCTTATCATTGTTCACCATCCAATGATCCACTTCTCGGTTAAATCCAGAATATCCTCTGTGGCGGCCGTGATAGTAGCCCACACAATAATCGGAGAAATGATTGTAACGCTCATGGTGATGGTTATGACGGAAGTACCAATTACCGAAATAAGGTGAAGGAACTCCTACATATATATAACCTTGCGGACCTCTATAATATCCCACATCGTACCAATACGGACGATAATACCACGAAGGATAACCATACCATGAAGGATATCCATACCAATAGGGGTATGGGTTATTATAATAATTGTAATTTATGTCTACATCGGTTATCACCTGGGCAGTTTGCGTTCCTTGGTCATTAGCAAATTCATTAGCCGCCTCATCCATTTCTTTTTGTGCCGATGGGTTTTTCTGCAAACCACTTTTCCATTCTTCATAATCTTTCGCATTTTGTCTCGCCTGTTCTATATTAATAGTTTCGAGTTTTTGCTCCAATTTTTGGGCTTGTGTTTTGTATGCATCGCCTAGTATAACAGCGGTCTTCATGTTCGAAGTTAGTATATTTATTACCTCAGGGTATTTAATTAACCTACGCAAGGCATCTTTTGTTAGGTCAGGATAATCTATAATAGTTGTTTCAAAGGCCCGTTCCGAATTTTGGTTTAATTGTATAATACTTTTTAGCAAGTCACGATGTTTACTTCCATAATTTATTGCGGTTTCTCTAATTTGAACAGGATAATCGGCTGCAATTTTTTCCAATTCCTCCTTCGACTTTTTGTCGCCCTCACCCAATCTGTTAATGAGGTTAACATGACTTGAAAGATTCCATATTTTTTGTTGTTCTTCCTTTGAATAAGAGGATACCAGTTTTCTAAAATTCTCACTAGAATTTTTCTGCAAAGTTTCCATTTTTAATAACACCTCAGGAGTGGTACAGGTCTGTAAGATATCTTTACGCACAACTTCGGGATACACGGCCAATGCAGTAATAGCAGCACTGTCGTCGGGCGATAAATTATTGAGCAGCTCCTGTGCATGGCTAGTATTGAAAGCTAAAATTAAGAATAGGTAGGCAATAAAATACTTTCTTATCCTTGTAATACAGTGCGATTTAATATTCATCTTATATATAGGTTTATTTTTATGCTAATTACCGAATTGCATGTTGTATTATTAAAGATATCGGCACCCAATAAAGTGATATTAGTCCAGTACCTTTTATTATATCTAGGCAAAAGTCGGGAAAGTACTAGTTGGAAATATTATATAATAAAAGGAATATGTTATATAATTCACATGTGGCTGGTGCTGTCAAGTGTTTCCACCTGACAATACACCGTACACCTGATACGTGATTTATCCTTCTCCTAGATTTTACTTCAAATATATTAATATTGCAATTCAAATTTAATAAATATCTACTAATGCAAAAAGTATTGTGTATCATTTTCATTTTGACACTATCAGGTAGTTGCTTGGCACAAAATAAAAGTAATATTTCTAAAATAAAAGATAGACTGGAGCTAAAGCTGAATTCAAGGAATGATCAGTCTGTTGTAATTCCAGTGAATGAATCAGGGCTGTTGCTTTACTATGAAGTTATAAGTACTCCGAGAAAATATTATATAGATAAATACGATACGGCTTTAAATAAATTATATCATGAAAGTATAGAAGCAGGTGTTGATGAAACAATGATTGATTATTATATGGTTGGCGATAAATTGATTGTACTCTATGCAAATATGGGGGAGAAAAGCATTTACTTTAGTGATTTTGGAAGAGCAGCTAAATTTTAAAAATATACCGTTGTTGTTTTTGATTCTAAATCGCAAACCCAGAAAAAATTTGAATCAAGATTTAAAGAGAATTATATTTTATCGAAATTAATTGCCTCTGAAGGTAAGGCTTTTATTTTAGGATACTTGGGAATGAGTCCTATGGCGTTAAGTATTGATTTAAAATCTGGTGCAGAAGAAAGTATATCACTACTGCTAGATGGACAAACTAAGGGGGTGTTGACTTATGTTGCTGATGAGAGTGGTAAAAATATAGGGTATATAATGGTAAAGACAGGTATTGGTTTAACAATCAGTCAATATAAATTAACTTTATCAAACATAAAAATAATTAAGAATTGGGATATTCAACTTGAAGAAGGAAAAGAGATTGCAAATTTTAAATTTAGTACCTCAGGTAAATACCTTGTTGGTACTTATCAAAAAGCTTCAAAGAAAATGGTTTTGCCGCAACCATTTAAAAGTATGTTTACTGTTGCGGAGAAGGGCAGTGTAACTGGGATTTTTGTTGCACAATTAAGTACTGAAAAAATCAACGGTTCAATATTACCATATCATGGAGTTAGACTCATTTTTTAAGAATTATATAAACTATACAAATCCCTATGATTTAAACAATGATAGAAAAGTGTATAAGAAAGACCCCAAGTATGCATTAGGAATAGATATATTATTTAACAACATTATTGAAACCAAGAATGATCTTTATATAGTGGCCGAAGCTTATCAACCAGTTTTTCAAAATTGAGTACAGTATCAGGGGATTACAGGTTGTACATTTAGATCGGGTATAATATTGTGCATCGGAAATGATGGGAAAATGAAATGGAATGATACTTATGAAATTTCAAATTATGTGGAAATAAATATGTATCATAAAGATACAAAATTACCCGTGAATTTAAATATTTTTCATTCAGCAATAAAAAACATAGGTGATGAGGTGTTGCTTTCAGTTTATACTGGTGGTTATTTGTCCACCTATGTATTTGTAGAAGATGAGTTAATGCTGATAGAAAAGGAAGTAGAATTTGATGCTAAAAAGAATATGGCTTTCCAAACTTATTTAATGCCTTGGTATGGCGACTATTTTATTGGTTCAGGAATATTTGATATATTAATTGAGAATACTGTCAACCACGATTTTGTGGGACCGAAAACTACGGTAATAGAAAAAATAAGGATTTTAGATATTAATGAAGAAATTAATAAAAAATAATAATAGGTGGAATTTCATATAAGTTTTACCTCAATCTTCAATTATTATATTATAACCATGTTAATAATCCCGCAACACCCTGAGATGGAAATTTGGCTTTTTAAATTCTATTATATTAGGGTCGAACAAAGCATTGCCCACTAGGCTTATGTAATACCAATTCTTAAACTATAATAGTTCTCCACCTGAGGCGGATTTAGTTTTTAGAATGGTAATGCCGAACTACATCCCGAAAGCCCCGCTTAATCCCGATAATTATCGGGATGCGGGAGGATTAGTCCCTTTCTTTTGGACTATTATATA
>JAWXAU010000135.1 GCA_034439655.1 Bacteroidota bacterium
GTGTATATCTATTCGTATTCATTATATATATAAATTATCCACCCGAAAATGGAGGTAGAATTGCAATTTCTGAATCTGATGTTATTATAATTTCATTACTTGCTATATTTTTATTAACTGCTACCAAATAATTAATCCCATTTAAATATATATATTTCTTTTCGAGTATTGCACGTAGTTGCTCCACATTTTCGACAGACTCATCCACTTCTATCATACTTCCTATTTGCTCTTGCAACATTCCAAAAAACTTTATAGATATGGCTTTATTCATTAGGCAAATATAAGTTTAATTGATGCAATACCAAGACCTATAGCCAGCAGTCGCTTAATGGAAACTTCATGGGCTTTTGCACTACCCCACCATGCACCCAATAATCCACCAAAAATTACAACTGATAATAACGCATAGGTTTCTTTTGTAAAAATTATATTACTTGGTGGCCAGGTTTTTTCATTTAATAATCCTGCAGCAGAATTAACCAATATAAACAAAGCCGATACCGCCGCTGTTTGCTTGGCCAATGCCCATCCAAAAAGCAATATAATAGGACTTAACAATATACCGCCCCCTATTCCCAGCAGTCCCGACAAGAAACCAATAACAGCACCAATGAGCAAGGCAATATATATATTCAATTCCAATTTAATTTTTTTGATGGGTATAGGAATACCACTTAATTTGATGACAGGGAATAACAAAATAATACCTAAAATTTTCTTATATGTTACAGGATTTATGGGAATACCCGCACCTATAAATGCCGCAGGAATTGAAGCCAGAGCAAAAGGATAAAACAATTTCCAATTAAAATATTTTTTAATATAATATTGACTAAAGGAAATAGACGATACCGCAATATTCAAAATTAATGCAGTAGTTTTCATATAATCTGTTGGCAATGCCCATAAGGCCATCACGGCCAAATAACCACTGGCACCGCCATGCCCCACTGATGAGTACATAATTGAAACGAGTCCAATCAATATAATCATATATATATCAAAATGAACTGGCATAGTATTAATTAATCCAATGAATTTCTATAATATCTCCCGCATTTTTTTCTTCCACATCTTCATGAATACAAACGAGGCAATTTGCCAAAGCATACGAATGTAATATATAAGATTCTTGACCTGATAATATTTCAACACCATTTTCATCAGCAATTCCTTTGAGAAAATGGGTGAGTCCCTTCTTTTTTGTATATGAATTTTTTAGCGGTAGAAAGGATTTTTTTAATACTGCATTATCATAACCCATCATTGATTTTAAAGCTATGGAAACATACTCATAAAAACAGGTAAGCACCGAGGCGGGGTTGCCTGGCAAGCCAAATACAAGTTTATCTCCCAGTGTTCCAAAATATAAGGGTTTGCCGGGTTTTTGTTTGACATTATGAAATACTTTTTTTACGCCTGCTTTTTCTAGCATCGTAACTACATAATCATAATCACCGACCGACACACCACCCGTTACCAAAAGCATATCTACTTTCTCAAATGCTATTTGTATATCTTTGTATAATACTTCAGGTTCATCAGGAACATGATTTATATAAATAGGTTCTATTCCTAAACTTGCCAAAGCAGCCACCAACATAGGTTTATTAGAATCATATATACTTCCTTCCTCAAGTTCCAAACCAGGCTCTATCAATTCATCTCCAGTTGTAATAATAGCTACCTTGGGTTTATTATATACGAATACTTCTGTAATACCCAAGCCCGTTAAATGCCCCACCGCAGCAGGTGTAATTAACTGCCCTTTGGCAAAAGCTATTTCCCCTTTTTGTATATGTGAACCTATGGGTCTAACATTCATTCCTTGTTTAGCAGGTAATGGCGAAAAAGCTATATTTCCACCCGATACAATTGCATGCTCCTGCATAATCACCGTGTCAGCACCTTCGGGTACAGATGCACCAGTAAAAATTCGAATAGCCGAATTGGGTTCTATCATACTTGTATAATATCCCCCAGCAGCAACTTCGCCCGCAAGCCTAAAATTATTCTTTTCTATATCTTTAAATCTGATTGCATAACCATCCATTGCACTTTGATTAAAGGGTGGCAACGCAAGTGGAGAATATATGTCTTGTGCCGATATAAACCCGCAAGCCTCAATAACACCAAGCCTTACCGAAATAAGCCCTGGAATATTTTCTTTAATAAATGCTACTGCTTCGTTAACACTAATCATATATTATATAATTATCCGCCGATAGAAATCATACTGCGATTTTCCATTTCATTGCTCAATTGCTGACCACCCAACATGGCAAATTTTGATTTTACATTTTGTATAATAAGTGGTCGAATATCTTCACCCTTTCTATATGCGGAAAGTAAATCTGTTTCGGTTTGCGAAAACAAACAATTTTTCATCTTGCCATCAGCGGTTAATCTTAACCGGTTGCACCCACTGCAGAAAGGTTCGGTAACGGTGCTTATTACGGCAAAGGTTCCTGCAAATCCTTTTGCCTGATATTTTTTTGCGGTATCTTCGGGTTTGTCTTCTAGTTTTTCTATATCATACTTCCCTTCTATTTGCTCCATCATTTCCCTGTAACTATATACTTTTTCATGATCCCATTCATTCCCTTTAAAAGGCATAAATTCTATGAATCGCACATGCACAGGGAGATTACGGGTAAGCTCCACAAAATCACAAATTTCTGTTTCGTTCATGCCTTGCATCACCACTGCATTTATTTTAACATGAAAATCGTGTTGAATTAATTTTTCGATATTACCAATCACTTTACTAAAAGCATCCACTTTGGTAATTGTTTTAAATTTATCTGCGTCTAAAGTATCCAAACTCACGTTGATGGAACGCAAGCCGATTTCTTCAAAACAGGATATATATTTATCGAGGAAAACGCCATTGGTGGTGATGGCCAATTTAAGTGGCAACTTTCCTATATTATTAAAAACATGGAGAGCATCTTTTCTCACTAGCGGTTCACCGCCTGTAAAACGAACCCTATCTACACCCAACTCGGAAAATATTTGTATGATAGCTGTTATCTCATCAGCTTGCATCAAGTGTGGTGAAGGGTGGTTGATTTCGCCAAACGAAGCCACACAATATTGACAGCGAAAATTACAGGCATCGGTAAGCGAAACCCTTAAATAATTATGGGCTCGACCAAAGGTGTCTGTAAGGCTATTCATGTCAGTCATTTAGATTTGATGCGTGAGGGATTTGATATGCAAATTTACGCTAAGTAACCCTAATTAAATAAGAATTTAAAAAAGACTAAAGTATCATCAGATATTGCACCTTATGTTTGCATAAAATTTTACACGGCCTTTGAAAAAGATTCTATTTTTGTGCAGCGAATTCCCTCCAGGGCCTGGTGGTATTGGTAACCATGGATTTAACCTGATCAAAACATTACAGCAAAAAGGTTATGAAGTTTCCATCGTTACCAATTTAGAAAATGCTACTCACGTTGAAAGTCAAAATTTTGCGACTGCCCAACATTTGGAGGTGAATTATATAAATCGGGAAGGCGTTTTGCCTGTTCAGTTCAGAAGAATTTTGGCAGCATTCTCTATCGTTTCTCATCATAATATTATACTTTGTTCGGGCATGTTTTCACTTTGGGTGGCTGGCTTATTAAAAATATTTTACAGAAAGAAAAAATATATAGCCATCATTCACGGAACCGAAGTTACTGATACCAATGCCATACACCAAAGATTCACCAAATGGGCTTTGAAAAAATTCGATACGGTTATATCTGTTTCTAAATATACACAAGAACAAATCGAGCCGAAAAATAAAAAAACTAAATATGAAGTAATTCCAAATGCGATCACCGCAGCCGATTTGCAAAAATATATTGTATCTGAACCTACCAAATGGAAAGGCAATCCCTCCTTGCTTACTGTGGGGAATGTTACCCGCAGAAAAGGACAACAAAATGTGATTAAAGCTTTGCCGCAAATTATTAAAATGTATCCCAAAGTACATTATCACATAGTTGGATTGCCTTCAAAGAAATCAGAATTTGAGACTTTGGCAAACGAATTAAAAGTGAGCGACTATATTACTTTCCACGGCAAGGTTGATGTACAAACACTATATACTTCCTATCAAAGTTGTGATGTGTTTGTGATGCTAAGTGAGAAACAACCCGATGGTGATGTAGAAGGTTTTGGAATAGCGATATTGGAAGCAAATTATTACGGCAAACCTGCCATTGGTGCAACAGCCTGCGGTATTGAAGACGCAATAGAAGAAGGAAGTACAGGCCACAAAGTATCCAACAAAAATCCAGAACTAATTGCAACAGCTTTACAAAAGATAATGGGGAATTACAATCACTATCATACTAATTCGAAAAGCTGGGCAATGAAACATGATTGGAATGATATTGCAGAAGATTATATAAAACTGATGTGATGACGACCAAGCTAATTGTAATATTTGACGCCACTAAAACAGGAAATAGGGAAAGTGGCCTGGGCAATTTTTGTTATAATTTAGGTAAAGAAATTTCGTTGATAAAGCCAGAACGTTTTGAGATACAATTTTTGGTACATAAGGAGCAAATTAATTTATTCGGCCCTGAACATAAATATATAATGCTGAATGCTACCCATAAATTTCCCGTAAACAATTTCAAAAACACGTCATTACTGCATGCTTGCTGGCAACTTAGCTCTTTGCAAAGCAGTAATAAAAAACTGAAATGGCTATACACGGTTCACGATTTAAATTTTCTTTTCAAATATAAAAGTTTCAAAAAAACATATTATACAAGCCGATTTCTAAGTAATATAAAACGTGCCGATAAGGTTGTATGTATCTCGCAAGCTACCAATGTACTCTTTGCTGATTTAACAGGCGATAATTACAGGGCCGATATTATATATAATGGAAATTCACTATCAAATATACTACATACTCAAAAACCTGCAATAGATTTGCCCCAAAGATATTTATTTTTTATTGGAATTATATCACCTAAAAAAAATATTGAAAGCATATTCGAACTATTACAACAAATTCCTGAATTAAACCTTGTACTTGCTGGCGAGGCACAAACTATATACAAACAGCAACTACAGCAAAAAGCCACCCAATTAAATATCGTAAATAGCATTATATTTACTGGCAAAGTGAGCGAAGAAGAAAAACTATATTTATATAAAAATTGTGAAGCATATATTAACCCTTCTATAGCCGAAGGCTTTGGTATTCCAGTAGTGGAAGCCATGAGTATGGGCAAGCCTTTGGTATTAAATAATATTCCTGCATTTATGGAAATAGCAGGAGATTTGGCTTTATATATAACCCCAGAAAACAAAACTGATTTTAGGAATAGTTATGATCACTATCTTCAAAAATTTAATGACTCTGAGATTGAGGATGAGATTAAATGTGCATCACAGAAATTTTCATGGAAACAAGCTGCAGAGAGTTATGTGAAACTATATGAAGATATTTTGTTTGGTGATTGATTCCGATTTGTCATTCCGAGTATGCGAGGCTCGCCGACGGCGGGTACTATGCTTGAGCCTTGCACCTGGCCTTATTAGCAGCAGATGTCTCCTTCTCCCGATAGCTATCGGGAGACGTGACAAACTACTTGTAAACTATGGAGCTACCTAATATATATAACCAATCTCCCCATTTTTAAATTTCAAAACGTTTCCTTCAATTTCCACCAACAAACAACCATATTCATCAATACCTTTTATTATACCTTTTACACATTGAGTCTCTATCAAGAAACTATGAGGCTCCTTCATTCCAAAAAGATGTTTTAAATAATCTGCTTTCAGTGCTTCAAACTTACGGGCACGAAGTTGTTTGTATCGTTCGTCGATGCTATCTGTTAGACGCAACTGACAGGCTGTTAAGTTATACTCCTTTGCTGTCAATATTTTTAACGACGTTGCGTGTGATAATTCAGGTTCAAATTGACTTTGGTTAACATTAATTCCGATGCCTATCACACTACTGGCTATGGAATCGCCACTTAAAGTATTCTGAATAAGCATCCCACAAATTTTCTGACCATTCACCATTATATCATTGGGCCATTTGATCGAAACCCCTTCAATAAGTTCCGCCAAAAAATCATATACCCCCAAACTCATGGCCATCGACAAATAAAACTGCTCTTCGGCTCTAATAAAAGTTGGATAAAGTACAAACGACATTAAAATATTTTGCCCTGGCAATGAGTGCCATTGCTTGCCCATTTGGCCACGTCCACCATTCTGATATGCGGTACTCACAGTAAAACCTTCCTTTACTGGCCCGCTCTTGAGGAGCATTTGCAACTGATGATTTGTGGAGTCTGTTTCCTGCAAAAAAACTTGCTCGTGACCCACAATTTTTTCTGTGGTAAGTAACATGTTGCAAATGTGTGGTATTTGTATTACATTTTTACACGATATTTGCAAAATATTTAATATTTTTTAGTGAAGGGTCAAATCAAGTTAGCACAAAAACAAAATGCCACCGCACAGCAGCTCTTAGACAGCGTGGTGGAAGGCATGAAGGAAAAGAAAGCAAAGAACATTGTAGTTCTAGACATGCTTAACCTCAAATCAGCTCCAGCAGATTATTTCGTAATATGTCATGGTGAGTCAGACAAACAAGTAGAAGCCATAGCCCGCAGTGTGGACGAAGTAGTAAAAAAGAATACAGGTGAAGATGCCCTACATATCGAAGGTCAGGACAATGCCGAATGGATCCTTCTCGATTATTTCAATGTGGTGGTGCATGTGTTCCAACAAGAAAAACGAAATTTCTTCGACATCGAAGGTTTGTGGGGCGATGCCCGAATACAAAATATCGAGGATTAATTTCCCAAATCCCAAACCGCTGCTATAGCCATAGCCGCAGTTTCAGTACGTAATATTTGTTTGGAGATTAATATCGGTTTAAATCCTTGGGCTTTTGCCAAAACAATTTCTGATTCATTAAAATCTCCCTCAGGGCCAATTAAAATTGTCGCTGACTTTTGTGCGTTAAATTTTATATATTCTTTGGCATCACAAAAAGCTATATATTTTTCACCCACAAATTCTTGCTGCATATATTTTTCATACGACATCACACCTTCTATAACGGGCAACCACGAGCGTTTGCATTGTTTTAAAGCAGCAATTGCAATCTTCTGCATTCGTTCCAAATTTAGCTTATTGCGTTCCGTGCGTTTGCATTCAATAAACGAAATTTTAGCTACGCCAAGTTCTGTTAGTTTTTCTAACATCCACTCCATGCGTTCATTGGTTTTTAAAACTGATACAGCAATGCTCAAACTATTAGTTGCAGGATGATGATATAATACTTTATCTAAAATTACTGCGGTTTGTTTGTCGTGAACAGTTTGTATTCTCCCCTCTCCTATCCAACCTTTGCCGTTTAATACTATAATACTTTCGTCATTTTTTATCCTCAATACTTTGGCTCCATGCCACGATTCTTCAGCATTTAAAGTAATTATTTCACCTTCTTTTAGTTCATCACATTCTGGAGTATAAAATGCTATCATGATAATATATTAATCTCTCAACAGCATCTTCGCATCCTCTATCAATTTATATACTTTATTCAAATCAGTTCCATCATAAGCATCACCACGCAAATGCCCTTGTTTATCGACCAACATGAAAAATTTGGTATGTAAAAAATATTCAGGTGATTTCACTCTTGCAGGCGAATCTAATAAATAGCTTTCGGCAGCCGTTGTATACAAATCTCTTTGAGTGCCTGTTAAAAACATCCAGTTTTTGCTTGAATGATGGGCTTCTGCATATTGTTTAAGTATATCAACTGAATCTGTTTCCGGATCAACCGTATGCGACAATATCATAAAATCATTCCTGTCTTTAAAAGCAGAATCCACTTTCATCATATTTTGGCCCATCGGCACACATATACTTTGGCATGTGGTAAAAAAATATTCTACCACATATACTTTCCCCTTTAAATCATTTTGTGTAACTATTTTCCCATCTTGATTGATGAATGAAAAAGGTTTTACTACGTGTCCAGAATCACCGAGAACAGGTATTTCCCTAATGGGCATTACATTATTCTTTTGCCATATATTATATAGAAAAAAACCTATCCCTACTATTGCAACTATAACTAATATCGTTTTTGTATTTTTCATTTTCTATTATAATATACTTTTCATTCTGCAATTGGAGCAAGCCCAATCTCTTTTGCTTTCTCTATCATAAATACAATAGCAGCTTCGCGGTTATTATCTATTTGTCCTTCTAATATTGCTTCTCTTATCGCATCTTTTATTACGCCTACTTCACGTCCAGGTTTTATATTAAATGTTTCCATAATATCCAATCCTGTAATGGGTGGCTGCCAATAGCGAAGATTATCACGCTCTTCTACCTCACGCATTCTTTCGCGTACCTCGTACAAATTTTTTCTAAAAGTTTCTACCTTAGTTTTGTTCTTAGAAGTGATATCTGCATAACATAAAGTAAAGAGGCTATCCACTTCCTCTCCTGCATCAACTATGAGTCTTCTAAAACCACTATCGGTTATTTGTGGACTTTCGGCCAGTGCTTTGGGACGCAAATGTAGCAATACTATTTTAGCCACAAATTCCATCTTTTCATTCAAAGGTAATTTCAGTTTCTTAAATATCTGTTTCACCATGCGTGCACCTTTATCTTCATGGCCATGGAAGGTGAAACCTTCGGGTTCAAATCTTTTGGTGATTGGCTTTGCAATATCATGCAAAATTGCAGCCCACCTTAACCAAAGATCCTCCGTTAATTCACTGATTTGATCGAGCACTTGTAAAGTATGATAGAAATTATCTTTGTGAGAAAGTCCGTTAATAGTTTCTACGCCTTGCAGGGCAACCATTTCGAGAAAGAACCGATGCAAAAGCATTGTATCGAATAAAATTTTAAAACCTATAGATGGTGTTTTAGATAAAATAATCTTATTTAGCTCATCGCTAATTCGCTCCATAGATATAATATCTAAACGGTGTGCATTTGCAGCAAGAGCTTGAAAAGTTTTTTCTTCAATTGTGAAATCTAATTGCGTGGCAAATCTCACGGCTCGCATCATCCTTAATGGATCGTCACTAAAAGTTATATCAGGGTCGAGCGGGGTTTTTATTATACTATTTTGTATATCGTCTACGCCGCCAAATGGGTCATTAAGCTCGCCAAAATTATCGGGATGTAAACTAAGTGCGAGTGCATTAATCGTAAAATCTCTTCGTTTTTGATCATCATCCAAAGTGCCCGGTAATACTTGTGGATTGCGTGATTCAAGACTATATGATTCTTTACGTGCTCCCACAAACTCAAATATCCAATCTTGGGTTTTTAATTGTGCGGTGCCATAGTTTTTAAAAAAGGAAAAATCACATTTTTCTTCATATCTTTTTTTAACTTCGTGGGCTAATTCTATACCATCTCCCAATACTACAATATCTGCATCTTTACTGGGGCGTTGCAAAATAAGATCACGCACAAAACCGCCAATCACGAACACTTGCTTTTGTTGCTCGCCTGCAATTTCTCTTATAATATTAAAAATAGGATGTTGTAATGCCTCTTTCATATTACATGCGTTCTACAGCTTCAATACCCAATATATTTAATCCTTGCTTGAGAACATGGGCAGTAAGTTGCGATATTGCTAAACGGTTGTTTTTTATGGCTTCATCGGATTCACGAACCAATGGTAATTCATGATATAAACGGTTAAATTCTTTGGCTACTTCATATATATAATTTGCTATAATAGCCGGACTATATAATTTGCCCGCTTCTATTATAATACTTGGCCATTTATATATTAATGCCAATAATTCTTTTTCATACTTATCAAATTTTTCTACCAAAACTGCTTGAGGTAATTTACCAAATGTACGCATTACCGAACATATACGGGCATGGGTATATTGTATAAATGGGCCAGTATTACCATGCAAGTCTATACTTTCTGCTGGGTTGAAAAGCATACGTTTTTGTGGGTCAACTTTCAATAAAAAATATTTAAGAGCACCCATACCCAAAGCATGATATAGTTTATTCATTTCTGCTTCAGTAAACCCTTGCGTTTTTCCTAATTCAGTAGTTTTATCTTTGGCGGCTTGCACCATTTCGTCCATCAATTCATCGGCATCAACCACTGTACCTTCGCGTGATTTCATTTTACCACTTGGTAAATCGACCATACCATAACTTAGGTGCATAACGCCCGGAGCATAAGGTTTGCCAAGCTTTTGCAAAATTAATTTTAATACTTTAAAATGATAATCCTGTTCATTTGCTACTACATATATAGATTTATCATAGCCCACCTCATCATATTTTTTTTGAGCAGTTCCTAAATCTTGTGTTATATAAACAGATGTGCCATCGGCACGCAAAACTAATTTTTCATCGAGTCCGTCTGCTGTTAAATCTATCCATACAGATCCGTCTGCCTTTTTGTAGAAAACTCCCGATGTCAAACCCTCCTCCACAAATTTTTTACCTAATAAATAAGTTTGCGATTCATAATAATAATTATTAAAATCGACCCCCATTCTACTATAAGTTTCTTCAAAACCTTTATAGACCCAGCCATTCATCAAAGTCCAAATGCGTAATGTTTCGGCATCACTAGCTTCCCATTTGCGTAGCATCTCCTGGGCCTCTATCATTAAGGGTGCTTGCTTTTCTGCATCGGCTTCTATAATACCCTTTGCTATTAGTTCTTGCACTTCGGCTCTATAATACTTCTCGAATGCTACATAATATTTGCCAACCAATTTATCGCCTTTAGAGCCTGTACTTTCAGGAGTTTCCCCATTCCCATAACTCATCCACGCTATCATACTTTTGCAAATATGGATTCCACGATCATTTACCAAATTGGCTTTATATACTTGGTAGCCGTTTGCTTTTAAAATTTCGGAAACACTCCATCCCAGTAAATTATTTCTGGTATGGCCTAAGTGCAAAGGCTTGTTGGTATTGGGCGATGAATATTCGACCATCACTTTCTGCCCATTTCCTACAGTACCTTTACCGAAAGATGGATTATTATATTGTTCATTTAAAAAATTACTCCAAATATTATCTGCAATTACTAAGTTCAAAAAACCCTTCACCACATTAAAACTACACACCACTTTGGTATTGGATATAATATATTCTCCAAGTTCCGCTGCGGTTTGTTCAGGATTTTTTTTGCTGATTTTTATATAAGGAAAGACCACAAAAGTATAATCACCCTCAAAATCTTGACGGGTGGTTTCCAATTTAACCCCCTCTGGTTTTGCACCATATAGGGTTTCAAATGCTTGTATTATATAGCCCGCAAGCTGATGTTCAATCATAATTTAATGCGGCAAATTTCGGCAAATTGAGCGACTAAGCCAAATTAAACATTGAGCTTATATATAGTACTCGCTCAAGAGGTCAAACCGTTTCAGAACTAAAATGCACACTTTCAAAAACTTTTTTTTTGTAATTAGCTCACAGTTATTATATTTTTGCACTGAAATTTAAAAAATAAACATGACAGATACAAACACAGTGCCTTACAAAGTTAAGGACATTACTCTGGCCGAATGGGGTCGCAAAGAAATCAAACTTGCCGAAGCAGAAATGCCAGGTCTTATGTCAATCCGCAAAGAATACGGTCCTTCACAACCTTTGAAAGGTGCCCGTGTTGCTGGTTGTTTGCACATGACTATCCAAACTGCGGTACTTATTGAAACCTTGAAAGAACTAGGTGCGGAAGTTACTTGGTCATCTTGCAATATTTTCTCAACTCAAGACCATGCCGCCGCTGCTATTGCCGCTGCAGGTATTCCTGTATTTGCTTGGAAAGGTCAAAATGCTGAAGAATTTGATTGGTGTATTGAACAAACCCTTACTGCTTTCAGTAATGGACAATCTTTAAACATGATATTAGACGATGGTGGAGACCTTACCAATTTGGTATTGGACAAATATCCAGAACTTGTCGCTGCTATTAAAGGCCTTTCGGAAGAAACCACCACTGGTGTTCACCGTTTGTATGAGCGTGTTGCTAAAGGTACTTTACCTATGCCAGCTATCAATGTGAATGACTCAGTTACCAAATCGAAATTCGATAACAAATATGGTTGCAAAGAATCTTTGGTTGACGCTATCCGTCGTGCCACTGATATTATGCTTGCTGGCAAGGTTGCTGTGGTTGCGGGTTATGGCGATGTAGGAAAAGGTTCAGCCGAATCATTGCGTGGTGCTGGTTGCCGTGTAATTGTTACCGAAATCGACCCTATCTGTGCACTTCAAGCCGCTATGGATGGTTTCCAAGTAATGCCTATGAGCAAAGCGGTAAATCATGCAAGCATTTTTGTTACTGCTACGGGTAATGTAAATATTATCAATGGCAAACACTTCGAGGCCATGCGTGATAAGTCAATCGTGTGTAACATTGGCCATTTCGATAATGAAATTGACGTTGCTTGGTTAAATAACAACCACAAAAAAGACACTTTGAAACCTCAAGTAGATGTGTATACGGTGAATGGCAAAGAAATTATTTTGCTTGCTGAAGGTCGTTTGGTAAACTTAGGTTGTGCTATGGGTCATCCTTCATTTGTAATGAGCAATTCATTCAGCAACCAAACACTTGCTCAAATTGAGTTGTGGAATAATAGCCATAATTATAAAAACGAAGTATATGTATTGCCAAAAATTCTTGACGAGAAAGTAGCCGCATTACATCTTGCCCACGTAGGTGCAGAGTTAGAAATACTTGACACGCAACAAGCCGATTACATTGGTGTTCCAGTTAATGGCCCCTTCAAAAAGGACACATACAGATATTAATTTTATATCAATCATTCAAAAGCCGGGCTATACATTGCTCGGCTTTTTTTATGCCTTATGCCAATTCTTAAACAATAATAGTTCTAAGCCTGTGGCGGATTTGGTTTGTAGAATGTTAATGCCGAACTACAATACGTTTTGTCCCTTTCTTTTGGAATATTATATATTGAGTTTCGGTGGTAATGCCGAACTACATCCCGAAAGCCCCGCTTAATCCCGATAATTATCGGGATGAGGGGGATTAGTCCCCCTTTTTTTGGACTATTATATATTGAGTGTCGGTATTATCAGTCTCGAAGCTGCTGCTAATATCAGAACTAATAGTCAAAATTGGTTTTATAATACAATACCATTTCTTTGGCTACTTGTTCCCATGAGAATTTTGCTGCTTGAATTCTAGCATTCTTTCTCATTTGTTTGTTCAAAGATTCATCATTGAAGAGTTGCGTTACCACATCAATAGTGTCATGCATATTATTATTCTTTATCATAAAACTACAACTTTCATCTAAATAACCTCTATTCCCTAAAATATCAGTAGTTACTATAGGTAATCCGCAGGCTAAAGCTTCAAGAATTGCATTACAAGCCGTTACATCTTTCAAGGGGAGCAATAGTAACGATGAGCTTCTGTAAAGCTCTCTCAACTTCTCATCAGAGATCCCTGAATATACTTCCACATAATCAATCTTGGGCAATAAGGCCATATAGTCTTTGCGTATAACGGCACGTAATTTAAATTTAGGGAAGCGTTTTTTTAACTCAAAAGCCAATTGTGACAATACTTCAAAATCTCTTAAGTGTATACCAACAAACAAGCAAGTAAATTGCTCCCACTCTTCGTGAACGGGGGTGAAAAAATTTGTATCAATTCCATGGGGGATATATTGAACAGCTTTACCGCCCAAAACTTCATTCAACAAATTTAATTGGTTCATTCCTACAGCGATGGCTCCATCAAGTTTTTTCAAATACTTGAAATCTTTAATTTCTGCGTGAATTGCACTTGGGGGTTCATGAAATGAAGCAGTAAATTTCCAACCCCTCACCCCTTTGAAAAAAGTACCGAAACGAACATCTCTTTCTCCATTCAAATAGTGGGCGATACCACCTTTTTGACTATACATTTTTTTTATTAAAGAAATATCCTTACCAAAGCTAGAACTATCATATATCCCCTTTTTTTCGGAGACCAAATAAGCAAACCATTTTCTGAACTGATACGGGACCCTGGAATATATGCCTGTAATATATTCGCAATCCATATAATCAATTAATTTTGTATAGCCTGAATGTGAAGCATGATGTCTTGAACTATGCTTTAAATAAATTAGAGGTTTACTCATTTGAACTCATTTGCTGTTGTTAAAAAAATATTATTTGTTATCTTTTGGCAATGTCTATCATATAATTGCGATTGGCAATATATAATATGAGTAGGTATTTTGCCAAGTTGCTGTAAATTTATGATATGATTAATATAAAAAAAAATAAACTTTATTTTTTATCCATTTAATAAAAGTCAATGCTTTTAGATTATGCAGTTTTTCGTTTGTTGGGGTGCGGAATTCCTAATAGTTTCCTCCGTATAAAATAAGTTCTTAACTTGCGTGAACGGGATAGAAATAATATAGAGAATATCGGGTGTAAGTATATTTTGCCTGTCCAAGAATATAACTCATTAAGGCTTTCTGAAATTTCCTGTCGGGTATTATCAAGCCCCCTGCTCGAAATCATCCGCCCATAACAGTTAATAAAAGAATTGAGTATGGCAGGGTCACTCTTTAAGTCCGAAGTTTTTAACAGCTTCGAGATTTTTGTAACAGCAATCAATTTGTCGGGTATATTTACTTGCGAATTTGAAAGCTTTTCTAGGGCACCCATATCATAGTAACAGAGGAGTTTGGGAACACATGAAATATGGTTTGATTGAAGTGCCGCAGTAAAATCAAAAAGATAATCCTCCCATGCTCTAATATCTTCAAAATAAACTTTACCTTTTATAAATGAAAAATTCCATAAACAAGAGGAGTTGGCCCATACTTTTTCGTGGATAAAAATAGTCGGGACAATTTTATCGAAAGCATATTTATTATTCTTGTATACTGAAACAACATGATTGTCTATTACATTATTAGTGAAGGTATAACACAGTATACTTGTAGGGTTCTTTGATAACTTTTCAAAAGTAAGTCTTAGGAAATCAGGATGCCAATAATCGTCGGAATCCAAGAAAGCTAGATAGGTCCCTTTTGCCAACTTCATTCCGCTGTTACGCGATAGACCAGGGCCGATATTCTTTTCATTCCTAATTAAATGTATTCTTGAATCTTCAAAGCCACTCTCAAATACTTCCTTCGATTCATCATCGATGAGTATTATTTCAAAATTGTTATATGATTGATTTAAAACCGAATTCAAGCATCGTTTTACCAAATCAAAGCGATTTCTGAATGGAATAACAACACTTATCATATATTATAAATTATTATGTATATATACAATAGCCCAAAACTTAGAATATATTAAGCCCAATTTGAAGCACCGCTATTTATGAGGATTGTTCCTAAATCAAACTTGATAATATTCCCTATACCAAGTAATGAAATTATGAATCCCTTCTTGCACACTGGTTTGTGGTTTAAAGTTCGTTAGCGATTCAAGTCTATCAACCCTTGCATAGGTTTGTTTCACATCGCCAGGTTGCAGTGGCATATAATTTATTTGGGCTTTAATATCCAATTCTTCTTCTATGGCATGAATAAAATCCATCAAGTTTACAGGGTTATTATTGCCAATATTAAATACCCTATATGGTGCCGAACTCTCCGATGAGCGTGTATTTGTAAAGTCGTAATCTGGATTGCTAAGTGGTGGTTTATCAATAAGCCTAGCTATTGATTCTACTATATCGGAAACATACGTAAAATCACGCATCATTTTCCCATTATTAAATACATTAATTGGTTCACCGCTTAATATAGCTTTGGTAAAAAGAAACAAGGCCATATCAGGTCTTCCCCATGGGCCATAAACTGTGAAAAACCTCAAGCCTGTTGATGGAATATTAAATAAATGAGCATAGGTGTGTGCCATCAACTCATTTGTTTTTTTGGTAGCAGCATATAACGAAACGGGATGGTCAGTTACAGCTTCTTCCCCAAAAGGCATTTCTTGGTTTAAACCATATACCGATGAAGTAGATGCATATATTAAATGCTTCACAGGATTATGTCTGCATGCTTCAATTATATTTAAAAACCCGTCAATATTACTTTTAATATATACTTCTGGATTGGAAAGTGAGTAACGAACACCCGCTTGGGCAGCCAAATTCACCACATAATCAAATTTGCTATCTTCAAATAGTTTGTCAACACCTTGCTTATCGGCCAAATCAAGTTTTATGAAATGGTGTTTCCCAGAAGTTGAATCTATTAATTTTCCATTTTCAATATGAGCAATATCGAATCCTTGCTTTGCTAAGCGTTGAAGTTTGAGATTGGGGTCATAATAATCATTAATAACATCTAACCCTGTTATTTCTAAATCGGCACTACCACACAAAAGATTGAATAAGTGATTGCCGATAAAGCCTGCGGTACCCGTAATCAAAAGTTTTTTCATCTACTAATATTATAAGCTCCAATATCCAATTTCCTTGAATTTATTGCGGTAAATTCCTTTGATATCTATCACAAAACCATTCGGTTTCTGGATGGACTTGAAGTAATTTTCGTCGAGGTTTAGATATTGATTATGGCTAACAGCCACTATCACCCCATCATAATCATTTGCCGTTTTTTCGGCAAGGCTATAATTATATTCATGTTCTAGTTCTTCTGAAGAGGCACAGGGGTCGACCACTTCCACATTGACCATAAATGATTTGAGCTCGTTAATAATATCCGCAACTTTAGAATTGCGTATATCGGACACGTTCTCTTTAAATGTGGCCCCCATAATCAATACTTTGGATTGTTTAATATTCCTATCGCGTGATATGAGTTCATTAACTACTTGACGAGCTATATATAATCCCATTGAATCATTGATACTTCTACCTGACAAAATTACTTTAGAGTGATAGCCAAGTTCGCTGGATTTATAAGTAAGATAATAGGGATCTACGCCTATGCAGTGGCCTCCTACCAAACCTGGTGTAAACTTAAGGAAATTCCATTTTGTACCTGCTGCTTCTAAAACATCGAAGGTATTAATATCCATTTTATGGAAAATAAGAGACAGCTCATTCATCAATGCGATATTGATATCGCGTTGCGTGTTTTCAATAACTTTAGCTGCTTCTGCCACCTTAATAGTAGGTGCTTTGTGTATTCCAGCTTTTATAATACTGCCATATATCTGGGCAATAGTTTCTAGGCTTTCGGCATCGGAACCTGATACTATTTTCAATATTTTTGTAAGGGTGTGTTCCTTATCGCCGGGATTAATGCGTTCAGGTGAATATCCTGCTTTAAAATCGTGCATGTATTTCAAACCCGAATGTTTTTCAAGCACTGGGATGCAATCTTCTTCGGTGCAGCCAGGATATACGGTGGATTCATAAACTACAATATCTCCCTTTTTTAATACTTTACCTACCGTAGTAGAGGCACCAATTAAGGGTCTTAAATCAGGATGTGTATGCTCGTCGATAGGAGTGGGAACAGCCACCACAAAAAAACAAACATCACGAAGGTCTTCTATAGAATGGCTAAATAATATATCTGCATCGTCAAACTCTTCGGGCTTCAATTCTTTGCTAGGGTCGATTCTGTTTTTCAACATCTCAATCCTAGCAGGGTTAATATCGAAACCTACAACAGAGAATTTCTTTGCAAATTCAAGAGCGATGGGCAAACCAACATAGCCTAACCCAATTACTGCCAATTTTTTTTCCCTATTGGAAAGTGCTTGAAACATCATAATTAATTATTCTTCGCGTCTTGGTTTTATGTTGAGTTTCCGCTGCAAATATTTAATAAATTTCTTAAATACATTGCCTTTATGTTGATCGTCTTCATCGTAGTATCCGTAGCCGTATCCATAACCATAGCCGTATCCATAACCATAACTATTACCTCCGTATTGACCACCATAACTGCCATAACCCGAGTAACTGCCATAACCACCATAGCCACCGTAACCATAACCATAGCCATAACCGGAGCCATAACCATAACTATAGCCGTAACGGTAACTGCTCGAATATATATTTGAGTCGTTTAGTACAATACATGTATTCTTTAGTTTACGCGTTTCAACCAATCCGTTAATGGCTTGTAGGAAATTCAGCCTCGAATAGTTTTCACGCATTACATACACATTGATATTGGAATAATCCATCAACAAAATAGCATCGGTTACAAGTCCTAATGGAGGTGTATCAACAATTACATAGTCATACTCTTTTTTAAGAACATCGAACAATATAGGAATTTTGTCACTCGCAATCAGTTCGGCAGGGTTGGGTGGAATAGGACCTGATGGTATAAAATATAAATTTTCTATTTGAGTAGGTTGAATGATATCTTTTATCTCGGCTTTGCCAATCAAATAATTGGTAATACCAATATCATTTTTTAATTTAAAATCTGTGTACAGTTTTGGTTTCCGCAGGTCAAATCCCAATAGCACCACTTTCTTATCGGACAATGCAAATATTGTCGCCAAATTCATTGAAAAAAAGGTCTTACCTTCGCCACCCACTGTAGAACTAGTAAGTATTACTTTTTTTTCTGACTCTGTCGAAAAATACTGTAGGTTAGTCCTTATGGCTCTAAATGCTTCTGCAATATGCGACTTGGGATTATTGTTCACCACCAAATTAATTTTCTTGAAGTTGTGGCTAATAATACCAATTAAGGGAACGAGTGAGGCTTTTTCAACTTGGAACCTGTTCCTAATCTTATCATCCAACATATTAATAAGATATATAAGTAGTGAAGGCAAAAACAAACCTAGCATAATAGCTATGGTATAATTTTGCGATTTTAAAGGTTTAATAATTCCTTTGGCTGTTGCATCATCCACCAATTTATTGTCAGGTATATTGGCTGCTTTTGTAATACTTAGTTCAGCCCTTTTCTGCAACATATATAAATATACGTTCTCACTAAGGGAGAACCTTCTTTTGATTTGCAGCAATTCACGTTCTGTATGAGGCACATGTCGAAGTTCTTCTTCAAAAACATTCATTTGCTCTTTTAAGGTGGTAATTGAGCTTTTGGTCGTAAGAATGGTATTATTAATATTTTCTAACAATAATCTTTTTGTATTCGAAATTTTATCTTTTAAAATTTTGATACTGGGAAAGGCATCTGTAACGTTTACCTGAAGTTCTTTTAGATTACTTTGGGCACCTCTTAATTCTTCAACAAAGTTCAATACCGATGGATCCTTTACATCTTCGAGTGTGGGTGCCAATAATGTTAAATCTTTATTAAGCACTATATAACTCCTCAACAATTCAAGAGAGTTCAGCTTTAATAGTATAGCTTGTTGCTGCCTGTTAATATCGTTGATATTTGTCATGAACTGCCGAGTCTCATCACTCAGATCCACAAAATTTTTGCTCTCTTTGAAATTCTCCAAATCACTCTCCACACTGTTCAATGAATTGGATATTTCTTCAAGTTGATTATTAATAAATTGAATTGATTTTTCCGAAATTTCATTCTTTGTTTCCAGATTTTGTTCTATATATACTTTGCATAGCATATTAAGAAAATCAACACCCTTCTGCACATTGGACGATGAAATAAAAATATTTAATAAGTTTGTTTCACGGTCATTTTTTGTGGTGATGGCCTCATTAAATTCCTTAATTAACGCTTCCCTGCTATTTAAAAAAAACTTGTATTCCCTGCTTTCTGAATTTAATACTTTTTTCAAACTATCGTTTACAGTGAGCACAATATCTCCAAATTTAAACTTGATCATCTGACCGTACTTAAAAATACCGGAAGAATTATCACCAGTTTTAGGGTCAGTAAAAACTAACTTGAATTCCTTATCGTCTTTGGTTTGTACGTAAAAGGCGTTACCATACGCACTGCTGTCCTTGATAAGTATATGTGCCTTAAATGGACATTGATTATATATTTCCTGAGTTGAGATATGTCCTATTTCGTAATAGCTAACCGAGAAATCCAGATTGCTCAATATCTCGGAGGTGAGCTGGCGTGAGGTTATTATTTGAACCTCGTCGGAAATGGATGACCCAAATTCCACAAAGTTCATGCTCCTATTTTTGTCGCCCAGTATGGATTGGGCCGATGAGTTTTGCTTATCATTAATCATCACCGAGCAACTCACTCTGTACACAGGAACGGTGTACTTATTAACGAGATATGCAACAATCATTGATGAAATGACAATAATGGCATACAAATACCAATATTTGATCACCAAATATATAATGGGCCTAAAATTATATTTTTGCCCTATTCCTGATAGTATACTTTCTTCCTGACTAGCCATTAATTATATCTTTTTTATAGAAAACGGAAGGAAATAGTTAAGATAATATTAATCGCTGACAACACTCCGTAAAATTGTTGTGCTTTATTTAGATATCTCTTATAATTATATTGCTGAACAATTATAATATCATTACTTTTCAAATAAAACGCTTCCGATGATAGCGTTGCTACAGAAGTTAAATCGAGTTCATACATATCTGTTTTATCAGCTTTGTTTTTACGCAGAACTTTGACAGTCTTCCTATTCGCTTCCTCGCTTAAATCACCTCCCATTCCTATTGCCTCAAAAATATTGATGGTAGAAACACCAACTATTTTTAACCCAGGCGTCCGCACGTCGCCCAACACAGAAATATTAAACGACACTAATTGCACGTTTACAGAAGGATTTATATATACTTTGCTATACAGCGAATATATAGTGTCGCTAAGCTGACTGATGGTCATTCCATCTACTTTCACTTTGCCTACAAATGGGATAGATATATTTCCATCTAATCCTACTTTTACGTTTGAAGCTGAACCTAATCTTTGTCCTGAACCTAATTGGTATTGATTGGGCTCAAGTGAAATAAGTACTTGGTCATTATGGTCGAGCACATGCTCAAAGGCCGCACTCGTTTTAATATTGCTAAAAATAGAATCTTGCGGGGCCTTATACCCACTCTTGTTCAAATAATAATAATTTCGCTTACTAACGCATGACAACATAAGACAGAGAGCAAAAAATATGTATGCGAGAAACTTGTAATTATACTTGTTCATTTTTATGGCTGCAAATATAGGCACGCCTATTCAAACGAAAAAACCCCGTTTGAAAATACCAAACGGGGTGTGAATTTTATAAGTAAGTGAGTGAACTCTACCTTACTCCATGCATCATTTTAAGCATTCTCCTCGATAAGAAAAACAAAATAATGGAAGCTGCTCCTGCCATGAAAACGAAAATCATAAAGAAATCTTTCAAATTGTTTATCTGAACACCCATGAAAGAAGGTTTGACTGGTTTCAAATCCCAAACCTGTAATTTTGCTACTTTCACAAACCCGCCATCTTTCTTTGTTTCAACTGAATCATGGGTATATAAATATCTACCATCGGCACTTACGGTGGCTCGGTCTATATTTCCGTTGGTCGACTTAATTATGCTTAGGAAATAATCGGAAACCTCTACTGATTTTCCATTACTGGCTATAGCAGTTACACTATCGATTTCGCTTTGTTTATTCTCAATTTTTGTAACGGCAACCATAGGTAGGGAGGTACTTAAATTTAATTTTAAGTCCTTCTTCCATACGTTGGTATCAATTTTATAATTTGACAAACTATCCAATACTGATTTATTTACCTCCGTATTAATTGATTTTTCTATTTTAACTTCTTCAGGATATAACGCACTTAAGGTTCCGGCAAACTTGTTTGCAAATGAAGTAGACAAGAACCATACGCCCATGAGCAATGATGCAAATTTAATGGGTGCCAATTTGTTAACCATGGAAAGGCCAATTGGCGACAAACAAAGTTCTCCGAAGGTATGGATTACATATAACATAACCAACCATAACATGGTTACCTTAACACCAGGGGCAAAAGGTGCTTGAGCTATAACCAAATATCCCAAAGCTAAAAGGAACAAACCAATAGATTGCTTATATGGCGATGCAGGTTCGATGTTTTTCTTGCCCATCCATGTCCACAACATAGCGAAGAAGGGAGCGAAAATAACAATGGCTACTGCATTAATAGATTGAAAGGAACTCGCTGTAATTGTTTTTATCTCTAATCCAGTTTCTGGTATTTTAATAAAACCATATATACAACCCCCGATACTGGCAAGCATGAGTAGCATAAACAACTCTTTTACCCCTGCCTTTTCATTTTTCATCTTCACAGTTTTGCTTAGCAGCCAACTCATAATTACAACAATTAAGCCCAATACTCCATATATTACTTCCCTTGGGAAATGCCAGTTTACATCGCGTTCTGTTTGGTCGGATGCAAAATAGGTGAGTGAGGCCCCTGCCTGCTCAAATGCTGCCCAAAAGAATATAACAAAAAATGCAACAATATATATTACCCAAATCCTATCTCGCTCTAATTTAGTAAGCGATTTATCGGAAATAATTAATCCCGGAGCAGCTATAGTTAACCCCAATATTATAGAACCAAACATATCGAAAAAATGCGTAAAATAAGAGGCCGCAGTAATTGCAGCAAAAATTACAGTCCACATTCCTATTTGTCCCATCGTAAATTCCGATTTAAGCTCGGCTGGAGTATCAATATCGGCCGCATCTCTGCTTACATTAGGAGATACGCCTATTTGCTTTCCTTCTGGTGTAACAATATAATGATTCTTGAGCCACACAAAAAGTATAATGCTTAATACCATCCCACAACCTGCGGCAAAAAATCCCCATTTAAATTCACTCGGCACTATACTGCCCGTTGAATCGTATACTTCACCCAAAGCACCACATAAAAGCGGTGCGATAAAAGCTCCCAAATTAATTCCCATATAGAAAATTGTAAACGCCGAATCTATCCGCTTATCCCCTTTGGGATACAACTGCCCAACCATGGTAGAGATATTGGGTTTAAAAAATCCATTTCCGAATATTAAAAAACCAAGTCCCGAATACATGATTAAACTAGCAGTGCCAGGATCCTGATACATACTACCACTAAAGAACATGAGGAACTGGCCCATAGCCATCATAATACCGCCTATGATTATTGATTTGCGATTGCCCCAATACCTGTCAGCCATATAGCCGCCCAAAAGAGGTGTTAAATAGACTAATCCAGTATAACTTCCATAAATTTGTGAACCCAAAGACTTGTCGAATAACAGTGCTTTGGTCATAAAAAGTGTGAAAATTGCTCGCATACCATAGTAACTGAAACGTTCCCACATTTCTGTTACAAACAGTACGTACAACCCCTTCGGGTGTCCATTGTTTGTAGATAGTTGATTCATGTTTTTTATATTTTATTTAGTTTTTGCGAAAGTGCAATAATACACCACTTTGCACACTTTAAAAATTTTGAATAATTTACTATCTCAATAAATTGATTCCCAAAGGGTAAAATTATATTTCCACAAATAAAAAAAGCCACATTGCTTTTTAGGGCAACGAAGCTTTCACTCAAAAAAAAACAGATATTACTTTATTACAATTATCTTTTGAGCATCAGTCCATTTTGCAGCTTCGCCATTTATCCGCACTATATAATTGCCTGCGGGCACACGTCGTAAATCGAGCTTACAGGTTTTGCCCGTGAAGGATTCGGTTTTTATAATACTGCCTGCCATATCAACTAAAAACACACTGGCCCTGATACTTTCTTCGCTCAACTCTATATCCCCACCCGAGCCGTCTGCGATAGCCCCGCCGCGGCGGGGGGATGCAATCGGCTTGTGAAAGGAAAAGGGTTTGTAACCCATCACTTTACTCAAATCCAAAGTGTCTTTGTGTATTTTAGCAATGGTGTCGATAGAAACGGTGTCTAACTATGTTGCCAATCCCATATTAATGGGGGCAGCTTCGTTCTGGCATGATGCAATAAAAAGCACCAACCCGGCAAGGGTATATGCTATTCGATTCATGAAAAACAGGGGTTATTGTTTACAATATTAGAAACGTAAAAATGAAATATTTATTGTGGTGGACACAATAATATCCATAAACAAAAAAGAGCAGACCAACTGGCCTGCTCTTCCTTTTATTATATTTATAAATATACTAATTAATAAGTTCGCCTACTACGTTCAACCTAACGGTGGCACGCATCTGTATTGGGTTAACAATGGGGGCATTGGTACGCCCTGACAAACGAAACTGTGCCGAACTTGATTTGAGGTAGGTAACCAATTCTTGTGGCACAACATCTAACATAATTGTGCGAACATGGTCGGCTGGAATTGGATTTTTAGAAGCTATTTTTATTTCAGCTTGGTTATCCACTTTACAATAAGCTTCAGCCCACGATACCAAATCAAAAGTACTACCATTTTGGTCTATAATATCAAGACGCACTTCGGCCAATTTAATTGATTTGATCTGCGAAAGACTAATGCTGTTTGCCTTGGCCAAACTATCCAAATTGTAATCTAATTTGTTCAGCACAAAGGTCATGTCGCCAGCTTGTGAGGTAACAGGTACGGTGAACTCTACTGTTTTAGGAGTAAAGTCAAATTTGACAGGTAAACTTGTTTTGCTGCATCCCGCAACAAACACAATTGCGGCCAAGGCCAAGGGTGTGAATATTTTTTTCATGTTATTAAAGTTTTTTATACCCAAATTTGCATGGGAATTGGTTAATGATTAACAAGTTCAAAATAAAGGTATTTTATTTAATCCTGCAAGACAATTTTCGTGAAAAACTTTCATCTTCTTGAACAATTTATCCCCGATGCGGCTGTGCAACGTGTTAACAGCCTGCTGCAACGACACCCCGTCAATATCCGCATCACGGGAAGGCGGTCATCAAAATATGGAGATTTTCGTCCCTTACCCGATCAGCATTTCCACGCCATCACTATTAACCACGACTTAAACCCCTATTCTTTCCTTATTACTTTTTTGCACGAGCTTGCCCATTTGCTTACATGGCAAAACCATCAAAACGGTGTGAGCCCTCACGGAAAAGAATGGAAAATGCATTTCAAAGTATTGATGCACCCTTTTATCGAAGAGCAAATTTTTCCTGACGATGTTAAGCATGCCTTAATGCATTATATGTCAGACCCTGCTGCTTCGAGTTGCAGTAGTCCCGGATTAATAAAAAGCCTACGCAACCACGACAAACGAAAGAAAGGAATTTTGCTCGATGAACTTGCTGCAGGCTCCACCTTTAAAATGGTTGACAACAAAAATTATTTGTTCCGCAAAGGTGAAAAAGCTCGCAAGCGTTATAAATGTCTCGACCTAAATAGCGGGCGTGAATATTGGGTAAGTGGGCTTGCAGAAGTAATACCAATACAAGAAACTTTAGGAATTTAATCTTTTACAATTTTTTTGTACCCTGCTGCTCCTTTATCGTTTTCTATTTTGAGGATATAAACACCCAAGGGTTGGCTTTGCAAATCAACGCTTATATAATTCCCTGTTTTGGCTTTACTTCTCAATATTATTTTGCCAGCTATATCCGATAAAGTTATATATACATTGCCAATATCCGAAGGCAGAACTATATTAATTTTATCGTGTGCGGGATTGGGAAATATTTCAAACGCCAACTGCTCGGCTAACTGAACGGGATTGATGATGGATTTAAATTGTGTGATTTTTTGAGAGCCCCAAAAATAAAACCCGCCACGTTGGGTCCCTACAAGAATATCAGGCAGCGAATCGCCATCGAGCATTGCTACTGCTGGCGAAATAAATGTATTATATTTAATATTTTCAAAGGTATCACTCACAAAATTAAATTGAAAACTGTCGGTCTCTTCTGCTTTTGCGTTTATATATTTATGGGCATCCATATACAGTCTTAAACTACCTTTATAACTTCCGGCCATTAAATCCAATTTGCCATTATTATCAAAATCATATAATACTGGCACTGCCATACCATTGTGCATCATCATCCAACAATAACAGGTATAATCAAAAAAACTATCTGATACATTAATGTTTCCAAAAGTATCGGTTACCAAGGTAAACGTTCCACTATTATTACGATAATAATTAAGCTCTCCATTATATCTTCCAATCAACATATCATTATCTCCATCGCCGTCTATGTCGCCCAGTGCTGGTGCAATGGGAGTTCCCAAATTAATACCTGCAAAAGAGTCTTTTTGCAAACTGAAAACCGGTGATAATGCAGTTCCAGTATTTTTCCACCACATTATTTTTCCCTTTGCATGGCCCACTAGTAAGTCAGGCAAATTATCTCCATCCACATCGCCAAAGGCAGGATGGGGCCAGATTATTTTTTGGCTACGCATACCTAACCAATTACTATCGGTCAATATATATTCTGGCTTGATTTTAGTGCCGATGTTCTTATATAATTTTAGTACCGATGTGGTGTCTTGGTTATTGAAATTATCACCCCCTGTGCCCACTATCAAATCCATGAGCGAATCGCCATCCACATCAAAAAATACAGGATTGTTCATATATCCTTCATCAATAGTTTGATCATGCAAAAAACTATTTGTTTGATATTTGAAATTTGGCAATTTATTACTGCCAGTATTCTTAAAAAATTGGATATTATTGATACCTTGGTTCACTTTTTCATCGTTCGATGCTACCAATAAATCTAATATATCATCGGCATCTACATCAACCAAAAAAGAAGCTGGAAAAGTAAAAGATTTTGCCCCGCCGCCTTCATTAGGCAAGTATATAGTATCCTGTGCAATGGCAGAATCGTAGGCCCAATTATATTCCTTTTTACCATTTTTAATATATAATAGTTCTGGCAAAAAAGCATCGCCTAATAATAAATCTTTATCTCCATCATTGTCAAAATCGTAAGCAGTAATTGTTGTGCCAGCATGTGCATGACGCTCGTAATACCTATCGCATGAATAACCAAGTCCTACTTTATTGTCGCCCGTTGGCAGAAAAAAGCCGCCGTAACAGAAATCCACCGCCATAAACATTAAACTGTCTTTAGGTAACTTTCGCTCTACCTGAACATTTTGGTACAGGTTCAAAAGCCCGCCCTGCAAATCAGTCACTAAAATATCATAGTCGCCGTCGTTATCAATATCATTTACTTCGGGATACATAAATGTGAAACAGGGAAGATTGATGGTATTAAAACCAAATATGTTTGAATCCAAAAAACTATATATGGAATCGGGTCTACGCTCGAAAATCAAATCTCCGCCGGTTGATTTATTATTGTATACAATAAAGTCGGAATACTGATTGGTGAAAATATCAAGATCCCCATCTCTATCATAGTCGACCATGCGAAACCAATTACTAATCTTTGGGAACTTGGCCGAAAGAAAGGCATCATGCACCCAAAGCGGGCTTCCACTTTTGGCAGTATCAGCATATACTGAAAGGCTGGCTCCTACTCTATCATATACCACCAAATCCTTACGCCCATCGAAGTTCGCATCAATTGTTGCAAACTGTGGTGCAGTTATTCCTCCAGAGAACGGATATCTGTACAAATCATTCGTTTTATGATTTTTGAAAATAGGGGGTTGTGTGGGATATAACTTGATTTGGGAATAGGATTGGCAAAAAACAAAGATTAAGAATGCAAGGGTGAGTAGCTTTTTCATGATAAAATATTTTTCAAATATACGGGGAATAATTAATTTGAATATCGAAATTCTACAGCAAAGAAAAAGGCAACACCATATATGAACCAATAAAAAAACATAGTTGCCTTTTCCATTTAACTGCAAGTCCTGTAAAAAATATGCTTTGCAAATGTGTTACAAGACTTAAAATTGCAGGACATTTCTATTTTAAACTAACCAATTAATTATGAACCTAGAAGAACTTTACCACAAATTCAAAAGTTGTGGTTCTATAAGCATCGACTCACGAACCCTGCCAAAAGGTTGCCTGTACATTGCCATAAAAGGAAATAATTTTAATGGAAATGCATTTGCACAAGAGGCATTGCACAATGGAGCCGCCTATGCAGTAGTGCAAGAAGTTGAATTTGCTACCGATGAAAATATTTTTTTAGTCCCCGATACTTTACAATTCTTGCAACAATTAGCCCACCGGTACCGCAACAGTTTCATTATCCCTTTTATAGGTATTACAGGTTCCAATGGTAAAACCACCACCAAAGAACTATTATATAGTGTATTGAAACAAAAATACAAAACCCATGTTACCAAAGGCAATTTAAACAACCATATCGGATTACCGCTCACTATATTATCCATGCCTACCGATACCGAGATAGCGGTAATAGAAATGGGGGCTAACAAAGTGGGCGACAATGCTGAACTGTGTGAAATATTTGACCCCAACTTTGGGTTAATAACCAATATTGGCAAAGAACACCTGGAGGGTTTTGGCAATATTGAAGGAGTGGTATTGGGGAACGGAGAATTGTTTAACCATTTGCAAAAAAAAGGTGGGACAACCTTTGTAAACCTTCAACAGGAGCAGGTGCTTATGATGGCAAGTAAACTTTCCAATAAGATTACTTATGGATTGGATATTGCCGAAGCGAATTATTCTGCCGAAGTATTATCGATTAACCCATCTATCAAATTAGCAATCGAGGGTACCATTATCAATTCACCACTCTTTGGTACTTATAATGCCGAAAATATGATGGCCGCAATCGCTATCGGATTATATTTTGAAACACCATTGGAATTAATAAAAAAAGGCATTGAAGAATATGTACCTGCCAATAACCGCTCTCAGGTAATTGAAAGAAATAGCAACCATATTATAGTTGACTGCTATAATGCGAACCCCAGCAGTATGGAAGTGTCCATCAAAAATTTTATGGGTATGAATTTACCAGGCAAAAGCAAAGTATTAATGCTTGGCGATATGTACGAAACAGGTGCATTTGAAAATGAAGAACACGCGGCCATTGCAAAATTAGTTTTAAGTTTAAAACCCGATAAAACATATTTATGTGGCAAGGCATTCGGCGTGCAAAAAAACTTACTAAACTGTGAATGGTTTGAAAAATCAGAAAATTTAGCAGAGCACTTAAAAAAACATCCGATTGAAAATGCTTCTATATTTATTAAGGGTTCCAGAGGCATGCAAATGGAAAAATTGTTAGAGAACCTATAATATATATCGCTTTAGCTTTATTGCAATAATTTCTATTATAAAAACTTTGATGTGCTATAATTGTTAAACTAGCTGCATGACAAAACATACCTCTTCCAAAAGCACAAATAATAAGGATGCCCGGTACGTTCTCTATACTAAATTATTCTGGTGTGTTGTACTTGTTTTTTGTTATTCTTTTTGTCAGGCACAATCAAAAGAGCCTGTGCTAAAAGATACGCTAAACACCGATACAGTGGTTGCACAGAAAGACTTAATAGATGTATTAAAAAAATGGTTCGGAAAAAAGAAAGATTCTCTTGAAAGTAATATAAAAAAGCCAGGCGTATATTACTTTGTATTTATCCCCAGTATTGGCTATGCCCAGCAAACAGGCTTTAGCTTGTGGAGTTCTATCAATTGTTCTTTTTATAATGATAGTGTGCACAAACAAAATATTTCTGTAATTTATGGGAGCGTTGAGTATGCTCAAAAAGGGCAATTGTCCACATTCTTATCTTCCAATATTTGGACTAAAGGTAACAAACTTAATTTATTAAGTGATGTTAGATATGAACTTTATTCTCAAGAGACTTATGGTTTAGGTGGGCAAAGTAACTTAGCAGACGCAGATAGGATTTATTATAATTATTTTAGGTTTTATCAATTGTTTCAAAAAAAAATTGCACATGATTTCTTAGCAGGAGCAGGATATAGCATCGATTATTATTTTAAAATAAATGACCAAAATGCAAATAAGCACCAGCTTAGTACATTATATAATCAATATGATAGCAGTAAGCGAAACGTGGCTTCAGGGCTAGTGGTCAATATATTGTACGATGCCCGTCGTAACGCCAACAATCCGGTAAATAGTAATTATGCCAATATTATATACAAGCAATGCACCAAAAGCTTAGGCAGCGACAATAATTGGCAATCGCTATATTTAGATTTCAGGAAATATATCAAGTTCCCCGCAAACTCTAAAAACCTGTTAGCTTTTTGGAACTTCAATTGGTTCACTTTTGGTAGCAAGCCTCCTTATTTCACGCTTCCTGGCACTGGTGGTGATACCTATGCCAACTCTGGCCGCCAATATATTGCAGGGCGATTTCGCAGCAAAAATATGTTATACCTGGAATCGGAATACCGCTTTACGGTAACCCGAAATGGCTTATGGGGTGGTGTGGTATTCGCCAATGTGCAAAGTGTAACCAATATGAATACATCACAATTCGATAATTTGAAAGGTGGGTACGGGGCTGGTTTCAGACTTAAACTTAACAAAAAATCCAATATCAATTTAATCGTTACCTATGGATTTGGAGCAGCCGGAGCAAAAGGCTTATTCTTTAATTTGGGTGAAGTATTTTAACCCTAAAAGTAATCAATATTCCAAAAAAGATTTTTCACCCAAAGCAACCAAATTCACAATATTGATATCTTGTTAAAAGACAATTGTATTTTTTATGCCTAGCTTTTGTAAATTTGCCCATTGATATTTTGAGAACTACTATTTTATATCTGATAATTAGCTGCTGCCTCGGTACTGTTGCCAGTGCCCAGAAAATGGAGGAGGAGGACAAGTACCACTTTGGTGTGGTTGCTGGGCTAGCAACGGGTTGGTACCGGAGTAACCGACTTAATGTTCAGGGTGACAGCGTAAGGTATTCCACAAAACCACATACTGGGTTTTCAGTGAGTCTTTATTCACGCCAAAAGATCGATAAGTTTTTTAAACCCTTCACCAATACTCGCAAAATAAAAAACTGGTACTGGCAGGCGGAGATAAGTGGGTCATACCGTGGTAGCAATTATAATTATTACGAAGGGCCTAAGGATACAGCAGGTAAATACATATATAATAGCCAAGGCAGAATTGATAGTTATACCAAAAGTGCCAAAGGCCGGTTCAACCGCATTACTACCTTTGGGTTGGAGGTGCCTTTAATGTTAGTTTGGGATATACGAAATAAACAAAAACACCAAGTCCTTTTTGGTGCTGATATCCATTATTTAATCAGTTGGGAATTTTACAGGGCTAACGACCCCTTCCCTGTATATTTTGACCCTGGAGGATACAAAGAAGATTTTTTCGACAAATTTGTAACCCCACAAAAATGGAATAGCAGTGGTCTCTTGGGATATCAGTATTCAGGCGATGTGTGTGGGTTTCGTGCCATGTTGCGATATGGTTTTTTTAATGTGAACAATAATATAGTGGTGGATTTTAATACGCAAAACAACCAACCTACTGCTATTATTAGAGGTTATCTTATCCCAATGGCGATTGACTTAAGTATTGTTTTTTAAAGCTTGCCCAGTGCGAGGTTAATCCATTTTATCACAGTTTTTATCTCGATAATTTCTGTTTATATTTCTTCCACATTAAAAGCAGAAATTTTTATTCCCTGTAAATCAAGCAAAAAGGGCATTTTTGCTAAATTTTATCAAAGGCTTATCAAGAAATTCGTAGCCCCTGTATTGTTTTTAATACAAATAGGTCTACATTTGCAGTCCTTTTTTGGGCAGGAATGCTTAGATTCAGTTCTTAATGTATTGATAAACAAGGTGTAGGCCACTTTAGCTCAGCTGGTAGAGCAACTGATTTGTAATCAGTAGGTCGCTGGTTCGATCCCGGCAAGTGGCTCCAAAAAACAAGGGGGAGATACCAGAGCGGTCAAATGGGGCAGACTGTAAATCTGCTGAGAAATCTACGAAGGTTCGAATCCTTCTCTCCCCACGCTGCACATCTTTATTTTGATTTGAAGATATTATATATTTAAGAATTTAAAATAACTCTGCGGGAGTAGCTCAGTTGGTAGAGCGACAGCCTTCCAAGCTGTAGGTCGCCGGTTCGAACCTGGTCTCCCGCTCTAAACCAAACTTTAACCAAGTTTGGCTGCTGCGAAAAACGCAAAAGGCGAAAGCCATTGTAGCTCAGTGGTAGAGCACTTCCTTGGTAAGGAAGAGGTCGGCAGTTCAATCCTGCTCAATGGCTCAACAAGAAAAGACAAGAAATAACAAAACAATAAAACATAAATTAAAAACTAACAACAATTAAATTCTACTAAAATGGCAAAAGAAAATTTCGACCGTTCAAAACCACACGTGAACATCGGCACCATCGGTCACGTTGACCATGGAAAAACCACCCTTACGGCTGCCATTACCAAAGTGCTAGCCGACAAGGGTCTTTCAACAGCTCGTTCATTCGAATCTATTGACTCTGCTCCTGAAGAAAAAGAACGCGGTATTACAATCAATACTGCACACGTAGAGTATTCTACAGCAAATCGTCACTACGCTCACGTAGACTGTCCAGGTCACGCTGACTATGTTAAGAACATGGTTACTGGTGCTGCCCAAATGGACGGAGCTATTTTGGTAGTAGCATCAACTGATGGCCCAATGCCTCAAACACGCGAACATATTCTTCTGGCTCGCCAGGTAGGTGTGCCTCGTATCGTTGTATTCATGAACAAAGTGGATATGGTTGATGATGAAGAATTGTTAGACTTAGTAGAATTAGAAATACGTGAATTGCTTACCAAATACGATTTTCCTGGAGACGATATCCCAATCATTCGTGGTTCTGCCCTTGGTGGACTTAACGGCGATGCCAAATGGGTAGAAAAAATTATGGAACTTATGGATCAAGTAGATGCATATATCCCTGTTCCTCCTCGTGCAGTCGATCTTCCTTTCTTGATGCCTGTAGAAGATGTATTCTCGATCACTGGTCGTGGCACGGTTGCAACTGGTCGTATCGAACGTGGCGTAGTTAACGTAGGCGACGCAGTTGATATCATCGGTATGGGTGCTGAAAACTTGAAATCAGTTTGTACTGGTGTTGAGATGTTCCGCAAACTATTAGATCGTGGTGAAGCTGGCGATAATGCTGGTATATTGCTACGTGGTATTGAAAAAACCGATATCCGCCGTGGTATGGTTATTTGCAAACCAGGTTCAGTTAACCCACACAGCGATTTCAAAGCCGAAATATATGTACTAAGCAAAGATGAAGGTGGACGTCATACTCCATTCTTCAACAAATATCGCCCTCAATTTTATTTCCGTACCACAGACGTTACTGGCGAAGTAATGCTACCTGATGGAATGGAAATGATTATGCCTGGTGATAACGTAACTGTAACCGTTAACCTTATCCAATCTATCGCTATGGAAAAAGGACTTCGCTTCGCTATCCGCGAAGGTGGTCGTACCATTGGTGCTGGTCAGGTTACCGAAATAATTAAGTAATTAACCAAAAAGAGAGTAAGCCATAAGCAACCGTTTATGGCTTACTTTATCCATAAACGGGCATAGTTCAATGGTAGAATAGAGGTCTCCAAAACCTTTGATCTGGGTTCGAATCCTAGTGCCCGTGCAAAAAACAAAACAAGAAAATTATGAGCAAGTTTTCAGAAGTAATAGAATCAACAACAGACGAGTTAAAAAACAAAGTAACCTGGCCTACTTGGCAAGAGTTGCAGAGTAGTACCGTATTAGTGATGGTTGCTACTTTAATACTTTCTGTAGTAATAGGAATTATTGATTTGGTGGGCAGCCAACTTATCAACCTCTTGTATTCATTGTCGTAAACTAACATTAATAATTATAACAGGTACAAAAATGGCTCACGATTTTAAATGGTACGTAGTCCGTGCCATAAGCGGGCAAGAAAGAAAAGTTAAGTCTTATATTGAGGCTGAACTTACTAGGGAAGGCTTGATGGACTTTGTTCCACAAATCCTTATCCCTATGGAGAAAGTGTACCAAGTTAAGAATGGCAAGAAGACTACCAAGGAGAAAAATTACTTCCCTGGATACATTCTAATTGAAGCTGATTTAACAGGTGAAGTCGCACCCACTATTAAAGCTATTAATGGTGTGGTTGGTTTTTTGGGAGCCAAAGACGGTGGCCCAACACCCTTGCGTCAAAACGAAGTAAACAGAATATTGGGAACCATAGATGAAGTTTCGGAAAAACCCGAAAGCATGATGGAGCCTTTTATCGTAGGCGAAAATATCAAAGTAACCGATGGCCCATTCAATGGTTTCTCGGGTTCGATTGAGGAAGTAATGGAAGACAAAAAGAAATTGAAGGTGATGGTGAAAATATTTGGACGCCGTACGCCTTTAGAACTTAATTATTTACAAGTAGAAAAAGAATAGATTTTATACAACCATGGCAAAAGAAATTACAGGATACGTTAAACTACAAGTTAAAGGAGGTGCTGCCAACCCAGCTCCGCCAATTGGCCCAGCCTTAGGATCTAAGGGTATCAACATTATGGAGTTTTGTAAACAGTTCAATGCTCGTACTCAGGATAAACCTGGAAAAGTACTTCCCGTTTTGATTTCTGTATATAATGATAAGTCATTCGACTTTGTGATCAAAACCCCACCGGCAGCTTCACAATTAATGGAGGCAGCCAAAATCCAAAAAGGCTCAGAAATGTCAAACCGTAAAAAAGTTGGTTCCGTTTCTTGGGATCAAATAAAAACCATAGCCGAAGATAAAATGCCCGACCTTAATTGCTTTAATATCGAGTCAGCCATGAAAATGATTGCAGGTACGGCCCGCTCTTTAGGATTAACACTTACAGGCAATTCACCCTTTTAATTGACATACGAAAATGGCAAAAATTACTAAAAAAAGAAAAGCTATAATAGGCAAAGTAGATGCTAACAAGCAATACACTTTGACCGATGCTTCTAAATTGGTTAAAGATATAACCTATACCAAATTTGATGCTTCAGTTGATTTAGATATCCGCTTAGGTGTTGACCCACGTAAAGCCAATCAAATGGTGCGTGGTATAGTTTCATTACCTCATGGAACTGGCAAAAACAAAACAGTATTGGTATTATGCACACCCGATAAAGAAGCCGAAGCTAAAGAAGCAGGTGCCGACCATGTTGGATTGGATGATTATATTGCAAAAATTGAGCAAGGTTGGACCGACGTAGATGTGATAATTACTATGCCAACAGTTATGGCAAAACTTGGTAGATTAGGTAAAGTATTAGGTCCCCGTAACTTGATGCCAAATCCGAAATCTGGAACTGTTACTATGGATATAGGTAAAACGGTAAAAGAAGTAAAAGGCGGTAAAATCGACTTCAAAGTCGACAAAGCTGGCATTATTCATACTTCTATTGGAAAAGCATCTTTTACGCCTGAGAAATTATATGAAAATGCCGTTGAGCTTTTAGTGAGTATTTCTAAATTGAAACCTTCATCAGCTAAAGGTACCTATATGAAATCGGTTTGCTTGTCGTCAACCATGAGCCCTGGAATTATCATTGATCCCAAATCAATTCCCGGCGTTTAATAAAAAATAAGGAGATAGAAAACAATGAAAAAAGAAGATAAAATAACTGCAATTGCTGAACTTACTGTTCAGTTCAAACAGTATAACAATATATATATATCCGATTCATCGGGTTTATCAGCCTCTGCCGATAACAGTTTTAGAAGGGAACTTCATAAAAACGGTATCAAAATGGTGATAGCAAAAAACACTTTGATTCAAAAAGCTATGGAAAATAGCGGTCGGGATTTTTCCGGATTATTTGGAACATTAAAAGGTACTTCTGCCTTAATGTTTTCAGATGATATTAAAGCCCCTGCAAAAGCTATCAAAACTTTTAGAAAGAAAGCTGAAAAGCCATCTCTTAAAGGTGCGTGGATCGATTCAGATGTGTTTTTAGGTGATGCCAGTTTAGATGCACTTATATCTCTTAAAACCAAAAACGAACTTATTGGCGAAATTATTGGCCTACTGCAATCACCTGCAAAAAATGTTATTTCTGGCTTGCAAAGCGGTGGCAACAAATTGGCCGGTATCATCAAGACTCTTTCAGAAAGGGCATCATAATCTCGGCTTCCAACGCAATCAAATATATACAATCATTAATTTAAACAATTTAAAAACACAATAAATATCATGGCAGACTTAAAAGCATTTGCTGAACAGTTAGTTAATCTTACAGTGAAAGAAGTTAACGAATTAGCTCAAATTTTAAAAGACGAATACGGCATCGAGCCTGCAGCAGCAGCAGTTGCAATGGCAGCTCCAAGTGCTGGTAGTGGCGAAGCCGCTGTTGAACAATCAGAATTCGACGTAATCCTTAAATCGGCTGGTGCCGCTAAACTCAACGTAGTGAAATTGGTAAAAGACCTTACAGGTCTTGGTTTGAAAGAAGCCAAAGATTTAGTTGACGGAGCACCAAAAGCAGTTAAAGAAAAAGTTTCTAAAGCAGACGCAGAAAGCTTGAAGAAATCTTTGGAAGAAGCTGGTGCCGAAGTTGAAATCAAATAATTGGTTTCGCAAAAACTTGTTATTCAGACCTCAGGTGTTCAAAACACTAGGGGTCTGATTTAACGTATATAGAGGTTACATCGTTTGGCCTCTCAAAACAATCGGACGATAAAACAGCCAACGGATTGAAAAATCCGTCTTAGGACTTTTAATATAAACTATTACCTTGGCAACAAAAAACAACAACAGCAGTCTTCGCATCAATTTTGCGTCGCAAAAAACGATTATCGACTATCCGGATTTTTTGGATATACAACTCGAATCGTTTAGGGAATTTTTCCAATTAGAAACATCTCCTGAAAATAGGAATCATGAAGGGCTTTTCAAAGTATTCAGCGAAAATTTCCCGATCACGGACTCAAGAAATATATTTTTGCTCGAGTTTCTTGACTATTTTGTTGATCCTCCACGTTACAGTCTCGATGAATGTATCGAAAGAGGATTAACTTATGGTGTTCCTTTAAAAGCAAAACTAAAACTTTCGTGTAGCGATAAAGAACACGAAGATTTTCAAACAATTATTCAAGATGTGTACTTGGGAACTATCCCCTACATGACCCCAAAAGGGACTTTTATTATTAATGGTGCTGAACGTGTTATTGTAAGTCAATTACACCGTTCACCAGGTGTGTTCTTCGGACAAACCTACCATACCAATGGTACCAAATTATACTCAGCCCGTATTATACCTTTCAAAGGAAGCTGGATAGAATTTGCAACTGATGTAAACAACGTAATGTATGCATACATCGACCGTAAAAAGAAATTCCCAGTAACTACTTTGTTAAGAGCTATTGGCTTTGAAACTGACAAAGACATTTTGAACATTTTTGATTTGGCCGAAGAAGTAAAAGTTTCCAAATCTGGATTGAAAAAAGTAATGGGTCGCAAACTAGCAGCTAGGGTGCTACGCACTTGGATCGAAGATTTCGTGGATGAAGATACCGGTGAGGTAGTTTCTATCGAACGAAATGAAGTAATACTTGAGCGTGATACACAACTAGAAGATGCAAATATTGACCAAATAATAGATGCAGGTGTAAAAACCGTTATTCTGCATAAAGAAGATGGTAATCATAATGATTTTGCAATCATTTTGAATACCCTGCAAAAAGATACATCAAACAACGGAAAAGAGGCTGTTGAGCAGATTTACCGTCAGTTACGTAATAGCGAAGCCCCCGATGAAGAAACTGCCCGTGGTATTATCGAGCGTTTGTTCTTTAGTGATAAGCGTTACGATTTGGGCGAAGTTGGTCGTTACCGTATCAACCGCAAACTAAATAAAGACACATCCATGAATGTGAAGGTATTAACCAATGACGACATTATCGCCATTATCAAATACCTAATCGATTTGTCCAATTCCAATGCCGATGTGGATGATATTGATCACTTGAGTAATCGCCGCGTGCGTACAGTGGGTGAGCAATTATATGCCCAATTTGGAGTAGGATTGGCTCGTATGGCTCGCACAATTCGTGAGCGTATGAACATCCGCGACAATGAAGTATTTACCCCTACTGATTTAATAAATGCCCGTACCTTGAGTTCGGTAATCAACTCCTTTTTTGGTACCAACCAATTAAGCCAGTTTATGGACCAAACAAATCCGTTGGCCGAGATTACACACAAACGCCGTATGTCGGCACTTGGCCCAGGTGGTTTGAGTCGTGAGCGTGCAGGTTTTGAGGTGAGGGACGTACACTATACCCACTATGGCCGTCTTTGTACCATCGAAACTCCTGAGGGACCAAACATTGGTTTGATTTCGAGCCTTTGTGTTCATGCCAAAGTAAATGGCATGGGTTTTATTGAAACCCCTTATAGAAAAGTAACTTCTGGAAAAGTATCATCCAATATCACCTATTTAAGTGCTGAGGATGAAGAAGGAATGACCATCGCCCAGTCGAATGCAACCATTAATGAAGGTGGAAACTTCCTTGAAAAAGCTGTGAAAGCTCGTAAAGAAGGTGACTTCCCGATGGTTGATCCTGCTCAATTGGATTATATGGATATTGCTCCAAACCAAATTGTATCTATCGCAGCCTCATTGATTCCTTTCCTCGAGCATGATGATGCTAACCGAGCTCTGATGGGTTCGAATATGCAACGTCAGGCTGTGCCTTTATTGAAACCTGAATCTCCCATTGTGGGAACAGGACTTGAAGGACGTATCGCACGTGACTCAAGGTCTATGATAACTGCCGAAAGAGAAGGTGTTATAACTTATGTAGATTCAAATGAAATTCGCATTAAGTATGATATGAGTGAGGAAGAAAAGATGGCGAATTTTGAAGATGAAGTAAAATCATATCGCCTTACCAAATTCCGCCGTACCAACCAAAACACCAGCATCAACCATAGACCCATCGTAAAAAATGGACAAAGAGTGAGCAAAGGTGATATTTTAGTGGAAGGCTATGCTACCGAAAAAGGAGAACTGGCCCTTGGTCGTAACCTAAAAGTGGCTTTCATGCCTTGGCAAGGTTACAACTTTGAGGATGCTATTGTAATCAATGAAAAAGTAGTGAGAGAGGATTGGTTTACTTCTATCCATATTAGCGAATACGAACTTGAAGTTCGCGATACCAAACGTGGTGAGGAGGAATTGACCAACGACATACCAAACGTGAGCGAAGAAGCAACTCGAAATTTGGATGAAAATGGTTTGATAAGAATAGGTGCAGAAGTACATGAAGGCGATATTTTGATAGGTAAAATTACTCCCAAGGGAGAAACTGAACCATCGCCTGAAGAAAAACTTTTGAGAGCTATTTTTGGAGATAAAGCAGGCGATGTAAAAGATGCCTCATTGAAAGCACCACCATCGACCATGGGTATTGTAATCGACAAAAAACTATTTGCCCGTGCCAAAAAAGACAAACAGAAAGCTGATGAAAAAGTTCGCATTGCTAAGATTGAAGACAAGCATAGCAAACAAATTGCAGCACTAAAAGTGATTTTGGTTGAAAAACTTTTCACTGTGGTAAACGGAAAAACTTCGCAAGGAGTTTCTACAGTTTATGGTGAAGAGATGATTCCAAAAGGAACTAAATTTAGTGCCAAACAATTGAATGAACTTAACTTCGATGTAGTTGACAACTCAGGTTGGACCACAGACAAAGCCAAAAACGAGTTGGTGAAAAACATTATACTCAATTTCAAAATGAAAGCCAATGAGGAAATTGCCCGTTACAAACGTGATATGTTTGCCATATCGGTAGGTGACGAGTTACCTTCAGGTATTTTGAAAATGGCCAAAATATATATTGCCCAGAAAAGGAAACTGAAAGTGGGTGATAAGATGGCTGGTCGTCACGGAAATAAGGGTATTGTAGCTCGTATTACCCGTGAGGAAGATATGCCATTTATGGAAGATGGAACCCCGGTAGATATCGTATTGAACCCACTAGGTGTGCCTTCGCGTATGAACTTGGGACAGATATACGAAACTGTTCTGGGCTGGGCTGGAAAAGAGCTTGGGGTAAAATTTGCAACTCCTATTTTCGATGGTGCTACACAAGCAAATATTGATGAGTACACCAAAAAAGCCAACGTGCCTGAAAATGGACAGGTATTTTTATATAATGGTTTAACTGGTGAACAGTTTGATCAGAAAACCACCGTTGGTATTATATATATGCTTAAACTTGGCCACATGGTTGATGATAAAATGCACTCACGCTCTATTGGCCCCTATTCGCTCATTACTCAACAACCTTTGGGTGGTAAAGCACAGTTCGGTGGTCAAAGGTTTGGTGAGATGGAGGTATGGGCATTGGAGGCGTTCGGAGCTGCAAATATCTTGCAAGAGATATTGACAGTGAAGAGTGACGACATTGTAGGCCGTGCCAAAACTTACGAAGCCATTGTAAAAGGGGACAATATGCCTACACCAGGTATACCCGAATCGTTCAATGTACTATTGCATGAGCTTAGAGGGCTGGGCTTGGATGTAACCTTGGAATAACACCCCTCAAATTAATTAACCATCATTTTTAATATTACAAAATTTTTGTATGTCATATAATAAAAAGGACCCGAAACTAAAAAGCAATTTTACGAGGATTAAAATTTCTTTGGCTTCGCCAGAGACAATTTTGCAACGTAGCCACGGTGAAGTTGTAAAGCCCGAAACGATTAATTATCGTTCGTACAAACCCGAAATGGGTGGTTTATTTTGCGAACGTATATTTGGACCTATTAAAGACTATGAATGCCATTGCGGTAAATACAAACGTATCCGTTATAAGGGTATTGTTTGCGACCGTTGTGGTGTGGAAGTTACCGAAAAGAAAGTACGTCGTGAGCGTATGGGACATATTAGTTTAGTAGTTCCTGTAGCTCATATTTGGTACTTCCGTTCATTGCCCAATAAAATAGGATACCTTATTGGTTTACCTACCAAAAAACTTGATATGGTTATATACTACGAAAGATATGTAGTTATTAAACCTGGTATTAAAGCCAATGATGGTATTACTTATTTAGATTTATTGACCGAAGAAGAATATCTTGAAATATTAGATACGCTTCCTAAAGAAAATCAATACCTAGAAGATACAGACCCTAATAAATTTGTAGCCAAAATGGGTGCCGAAGGTTTGTGGGAAATACTTACCAAACTCGATTTGGATCAAATGAGTTATGACTTACGTAACCAAGCCGCTAACGAAACTTCACAACAACGTAAAAGTGAGGCTTTGAAACGTTTGAAAGTTATCGAGGGTTTCCGTTCGGCCAAACAAAATGGCGTAGAAAACAGACCTGAGTGGATGATTTTACGCATGCTTCCTGTTATACCACCAGAACTTAGGCCCTTAGTGCCTTTGGAAGGTGGCCGTTTTGCTACTTCCGATTTGAATGACCTTTATAGAAGAGTTATTATAAGAAACAACCGTTTGAAAAGATTGGTAGAAATAAAAGCCCCTGAGGTAATTTTGCGTAACGAAAAACGTATGCTTCAAGAAGCTGTCGATTCGTTGCTTGATAATACCCGTCGTGCCAGTGCTGTAAAATCTGAGGGTAACAGACCTTTGAAATCTTTGAGCGATATGCTTAAAGGTAAACAAGGTCGTTTCCGTATGAACCTACTTGGTAAACGTGTTGACTATTCTGGTCGTTCGGTAATTGTAGTAGGTCCTAATTTGAAATTGCATGAATGTGGCCTTCCCAAAGGCATGGCTGCCGAGCTTTTCAAACCATTTATTATTCGCAAATTATTAGAAAGAGGTATTGTAAAAACAGTCAAATCTGCTAAGAAATTGGTGGATCGTAAAGAAGCTATTATATGGGATATCCTTGAGAATATTTTGAAAGGCCACCCAATATTGCTGAATCGTGCTCCTACACTGCACAGACTTGGTATACAAGCTTTCCAACCTAAACTGATTGAAGGTAAAGCTATACAATTACATCCATTAACTTGTACTGGTTTTAACGCCGACTTTGACGGTGACCAAATGGCTGTGCACGTACCATTGGGTAATGCTGCTATTTTGGAAGCCCAATTGTTGATGCTTGCTTCGCACAATATCTTAAACCCTGCCAATGGTACTCCTATTACTGTTCCTTCTCAGGATATGGTACTTGGTTTATACTATCTTACTAAAGGTCGTAACCATACCAAAGAGCATCCTGTTGCTGGCGAAGGCATGACATTTTATAGCCCTGAAGAAGTTATTATAGCTTTAAATGAAAAGATAGTTGACCTTCATGCCAATATAAAAGTGAAAGTAACTACCTTGGACGAAAATGGCGAATCAATACAAAAAATTATAGAAACTTGTGTAGGTCGTGTTATTTTAAACCAAGTAGTGCCAACTGAAATTGGCTATGTAAATACACTTTTGACCAAGAAGAGTTTGCGTGATATTATAGGTGAAAGCATTAAGAAAGCTGGAACTGCACGTACTGCTAAATTCTTGGACGATATTAAGGATTTGGGATACTATCACTCTTTCAGAGGTGGATTGTCATTCAACCTTTCTCATGTGCAGATTCCTAAAGAAAAAACACAATACATTAAAGAAGCCAATATCGAAATTGCAACTATTAAAGACAATTACGAGAATGGTTTTATTACGAATAACGAAAGATATAATCAGGTAATTGACCTTTGGACACGTGTAAACAACCGTCTTTCGGATGTGTTGATGAAACAATTATCAAGCGACGATCAAGGATTTAATCCTGTATATATGATGCTTGACAGCGGGGCCCGTGGATCTAAAGAGCAAATTCGTCAGCTTGGTGGAATGCGTGGATTAATGGCTAAACCACAGAAGAACCTTTCTGGTTCTGGTACTGGTGAGATTATCGAAAACCCGATTTTATCAAATTTGAAAGAAGGTCTTTCGGTACTGGAATACTTTATCTCCACTCACGGAGCTCGTAAAGGTTTGGCCGATACGGCTCTTAAAACTGCGGATGCGGGTTACCTTACCCGTCGTTTGCACGATGTGGCTCAGGATCTTGTTATCAATGAAGTTGACTGTGGAACCCTTCGTGGTATCCCTGCAACGGCGTTGAAAGAAAATGAAGACGTAATCGAATCATTATATGACAGAATATTAGGCCGCTTCTGCTTGCATGATATCTATCATCCATTAACAAATAAACTTATTGCAACTGCAGGTACTGAGCTCAACGAAGACTTATCTGTAGCAATTGACGAATCGCCTATTGAAATGGTTGAAATTCGTTCCTTACTTACTTGCGAAGCCAAAGTGGGTGCCTGCACCAAATGCTATGGCCGTAACCTTGCTTCTGGACGTACCGTTCAGAAAGGTGAAGCCGTTGGTGTTATTGCAGCCCAATCAATTGGGGAGCCTGGTACACAGCTTACACTTCGTACTTTCCACGGTGGTGGTACTGCTTCCAATATTGCAACTGAATCGACCATGGTTGCTAAGTTCTCGGGTAAACTTGAGATTGAAGATGTGCGTACCGTTAAATACAAAGGCGATAACGATGAAGAAGAACAAGTTGTTGTTGTGAACCGCCAAGGTGAGGTTAGAATTATAGATGAAAAATCTGGTACTGTTATTATTACCAATAATATTCCTTATGGCTCGGTATTGTATGTAAAAGATGGCCAAAAGGTAGAAAAAGGTGACAAGATTTGTGCATGGGATCCTTTTAATGCTTTGATATTAACTGACCTTCCTGGTAAAATCGTATTTGATAATTTGATTGAAGGTATTACTTATAAAGATGAAACTGACGAGCAAACAGGTCACAAAGAATCGGTAATTATAGAAAGTAAAGATAAAACCAAAATTCCTTTGATTCGTGTAGAAGATAAAGGTGGTAAAGTGATCAAAGAATTTAACTTACCTGTGGGTGCCCACATTATGGTTGAAACTGAAGCCAAGGTAAAAGCAGGACAAGTAATTGTGAAGATACCTCGTATGGTGGGTAAAACCCGAGATATTACAGGTGGTCTTCCCCGTGTTACAGAGTTATTTGAAGCACGTAACCCTTCAAATCCTGCGGTAGTTACCGAGATTGACGGTGTTGTGACTTATGGCGGTATCAAACGTGGTAATCGTGAGATTATGATTGAATCGAAAGAAGGTGAGATTAAAAGATATCTGGTTTCTTTGGGCAAACATATTTTGGTGCAAGATGGCGACTATGTGAAAGCTGGTCAACCGATGAGTGATGGAGCCATTACGCCTCAGGATATTTTAAGAATTCAAGGTACACTTGCGGTTCAAATGTATATAATCAATGGTATCCAAGAAGTTTATCGCTTGCAAGGTGTTAAAATTAATGACAAACACGTAGAAGTAATTGTACGTCAAATGATGCAGAAGTTTACCGTTGCCGACCCTGGAGACACCCGTTTCCTTGAAGGTGAAGTGGTAGAACGCCTTGACTTTAAAGACCAAAACGATTGGATATATGATAAGAAAGTAGTAAGTGACCCTGGTGATAGCCCAGCGATGAAAGCGGGTATGATAGTGAGCATGCGTAAACTGCGTGACGAAAACTCAAGCTTGAAACGTAAGGATTTAACTTTGGTTCAATACCGTGATGCAAAACCTGCTACCTCTAGCTCGGTGCTGCAAGGAATTACCAAAGCATCATTGGGCACACAAAGCTTTATGAGTGCTGCATCGTTCCAGGAAACCACCAAGGTGCTAAACGAAGCAGCGGTACAAGGTAAAATAGACGATATGCTAGGCCTAAAAGAGAATGTAATTGTAGGACACTTGATACCTGCCGGAACTGGAATGCGTGATTACGACAAACTAGTAGTAGGTTCGCAAGAAGAGTACGATGCATTGTTAGCTTCTAAAAAAGAAAGCCGCACAGCGAAAGTTAGTTAGTATAAAGTATATAGTAGCAAGTATAATATTTGCTACTCCATAAACAAAAAACCCTTGAGTGAATGCTCAAGGGTTTTTTTATACCCATTCTACAAACCTAAAATAGTCAAAAGACTATTTTAGGTTTGTAGAATGGTAATGCCGAACTACATCCCGAAAGCATTCGGGATTAGTCCCTTTCTTTTGGACTATTATATATTGAGTTTCGGTATTA
>JAWXAU010000136.1 GCA_034439655.1 Bacteroidota bacterium
CGGTAAAGAGATTAGCTATAATATGGAAGCATATAGCAAAAACTATGAACATATATTAATACTTCAAAAAGTGGCACGCTCTTTCAAGCAGAAGCAGAAGCTTTGTAATTAATTTCTTTTTCTATTCCAAAAAACTTTTCAAATGTGTGCTATCATTTTTTCTGATGATACCAGAATAGTTTTATTCTCCATCCGTTTTTTTGCACCAAGATAAAAACAATATATACAACCTAACAAAAACAAATGGCTCAAGTCATCCTTGTTTAACCAACGGTGAGGATTTATATTTAAGAAGAAAATAAATACAGAGGGCAATGATACCATCACTCCGCATATAAAGTATTTCATTTCTGTAATTCCCTTTTTATAAAACCTCCAGGCTAACACCCCACAAAACATTATATAGGTTATTATTGCATCGATAGCTACAAAAGCAAATTTTAGGCTTACTAAGGCAGCCAATAAAAAAACTATGCTTTTGATTACTAAAAAGGATGCATATTTTTTTTTAGTTGCTTTATAGGTAATATGCGTAATTATTGCATTACCGGCATAATATCCTGAAATTGTGGTCGCTATCCAATTGGGGAATTTACCATAAACATCTAGATACTGAAAGAATAGATGTCCAATCCCTCCAAAGAAAGCAGAAATAGAAAACCATAAGAAAAAACTTCTCCAATTAAGTACATCGCCTTTTTCAATATTTTTCAATTGAGAATACGCATAGATACTAAATGCACACATCATCCAATTTGTTAGCAAAGCCACGGGTTCTTGCAAATGCAAATTCAGAAAATCAAATGTGATTTTTTCATCCAACATATTTGAGTGATATAAGTAATTGTTTTTAAAATAGGGTAATATAACAGGGGTTCTGTTTTAACACTGTGCGAATATATTATAAATTGTTCAATATACAGGTGAATAGTTTACCAACTACAAAGTAGGCCCTAAAAGATTATGATTCCGACTAACAAATCTATATAACAGGAACTTGAACTGTTACGGTAGTTCCACGACCAATAATAGTATCAAATTCTAATGAACCGTTGAGGTAATCTACACGGCTTTGTATATTACGCAAACCAATTCCTGATTTTTCGTTGGCAAGTACTTTTTGCAAATCAAAGCCTTTGCCGTTGTCTTCTACCATCATCACCACTTCGGTATCGTGTTTTATAAATTGTATACTGATATAATTAGCCCCCGAGTGACGAACCACGTTACTTATAATTTCTTGTAATACTCGGTACAATACTGTTTCGGTATTTGAATCTAAGCGTTTGTCTAAGCCTACAAGCTCTAAATCTACTTTTAGTTTATCGCTTACCAGTCGGTCCACAAACTCTCGAACTGCTGCCGAAAGCCCTTTACGAATTAGTGCATTGGGTATCATACTATGCGAAACCGCCCTCACTTCTTTGGCTGATTCATCGAGCAAAGACAAAGCATTATCATAGTTTGTTTTTTGCGATATATCTTCACTATCAAATATAGCACTTAGGCCACTTACTTGCATACGGGCGGCAGCTAACAATTGACCTACACCGTCATGCAAGTCTTTGGCAATCCGCACGCGTTCTCGTTCTTCGGCTTCTATTATAGCTTTTGACTGAAGTTCTTTTTGATGTATTTTTTCAGTTTGCTGTTTTGCTTTTATTCGATAATTATATAATAGCCATCCCAAAACAACCAAAATGATGGCACTGCATAAGGATATGATAAGGGTATTGCGTTTACTCAATTGTAAATCTTGTTCGGCCAATAGTTTTTCCTTTTTCTCGGTTTGAAATTTTGTCTCAAATTCCATCGTTTTCTCAGCTTGTTCAGTGGTATATAAAGAGTCGGCCAATGCTTCGTGTTTGTTCCAATAATATTCAGATGAATCGTCCATTCTCTTGTAAGTATATATAATCCCTAAGTCTTTATATATACTTATCAAATCACGTCTATATCCAAACATTTCACAGATTTCCTTGGCTTGAAGCGAGAAAGGCAAGGCTTCATCTGGTTTTGCAATTCTTATAAATAAAGTACCCAAATTGGAAGCAGCTCCACTCAATATAGAGCTGTCTCCCAACTCAGCAGATGTTTGATACGCTTTTAAATAATAAGCCAATGCTTCTTTATTTTTGAATTGGGCTTTTAATAAACGACCGATACTAAGCATCGCTATATTATAATTGGTATAGTTCTGTTCGTCTTCAAATATTTTAGCACTTTGTTTAAATAATATAATGGCAGTATCAAAGTTCTTCTCAGTTTCTTTTAACTTGCCAATACCTTCTATGCATGTGCCTTCAGCTAGTTTAAAGCCATTTTTTCTGGCAAGCATAAGTGCACCGTAAAAATATTTATAAGATAATTTTTTGTTTGCAATATTTCTATATAATTCACCAATATTTCCCATAATCAGTGTTACATTCTGTATATTTTTCTGCTGTTCAAATATACGCAAAGCCCGCAATTGCATTTCAAGTGCTTGAGCATACTTTGTTTGGTTTATATATACATTGGCAATTTTGCTAATGGAGGAGGCGATCAAGTTTGAGTCGCCCAGCTTTTCACGTATTGCTAACGCTTTTAAGTTATAGTCCAATGATAAAATCATATTGCCAGAGCCCCAATAAGCGATCGCTAAATCATTGTAACCACTTGAAATTGATTTCGGGTCGTTGAGTTTTAAAGCCAAATCCAGTTCTTGTTGTGCATGTGTTTTACATTTATCCTGTTCGCTCACTTTCATATATTCGTAGGAAAGGTCACTAAGCACAATAACTTTATTTAAGCCTGCCGTTTTGGGCAATAGTTTTACCAAGCTATCTATTATAGGGTTGGTGGTTTGTGCAGGGATAGCAAAACAATAAATAAAAAAATATACAACAATAAAGCACCCACTTTTAATCATTATTTTCAATTGATTATATAATAATATGGTCGACCAAAGTAATATGCTTAAATATGTCTAAAAAAAAACCACAGAGACATAGGCGATTTTTTTAAATACTATTGACCCAAATCGACCACTTTAATATTATATATCTCATTATCGATCGAGATGCGAATATTATATACGCCTATGGTAATTGAATTGGCTGTGTTCACAGATAGCCTATGTTCACCAGCAGCCATCATTCCATTCTTCAAGGTGTTTAGCAACCGACCTGCCATATCATAAAGCTCAATTTTTACAATTTTAGTTTCATCCATGTCAATAAGCAAAGCAGCTTCACCTCTATATGGATTGGGCATCATTGTGGCTTTAAATTGACCGCTCATTATATTGCTAATTGCTGTAATAATAATTGCTGTTTTAGTGGCAGTAGCCGTACATCCTTTTTTATCGGTAACAGTTAACTTTACCGCATATGTTCCATCGGCAGCATATATATGTGAAGTGTTTTTAATATTGCTTTGTCCTCCATCGCCAAAGTCCCAAGCGTAACTACTATTTGTGCTATCGGCAGGTGTGCAGTTAATATTTTTAGTAGAACTACTCATGCTGAAGTTGGCATTGGGAGTTGGTAGTATATTAATGTTTATACTATCTGCAGCAAAGCATCCCCCATTTCTAATAATTGTAACCCCATAAGTGCCAGCAGTGTCTACCCAAATAGTTTGCGTAGTGTCACCGGTACTCCATAAATAAGATAAAGCTGTTCCTGCATCTAATAGTGTTGAATCATTAGGGCAAATATCTTTATCAGCACCTAAGATCAATGGTGTATTGCTCGTAACATCTATATAGCGTAATACAGTGGTATCGCAACCCGTTACCAAATCTGTAATAGTGGTTGAAAGTATATAGGTTAATCCTGCTTCGGCAGCAGTGGGTATAAATTCCAGATTGCCATTTTTAGCTCCGGGTAAATTTACAACTACAGTTCCATTTGAAGGTTTGCTTGCACCCGATGTGGTAAAAATGGGCACGCCTGCATACACCCATTTGCTTCCATATTCTGCATTGGAATAACTCGTTGGTGCTGTCATTTCATATATAATTTTGTTTCCCACACATACGCCATCGGTGTTGGTGTTTGTGCCATTATTAAAGCTACCATTAAAAGTACTACCTTTTATAATAGATACACCCGATGGCCTTGAATTGATGGTAACCTTGATAGTATCAAAACCGATACACCCTCCTGGAGAAATAACGGAACATATATATATTCCCGATTTGGGTGGAACAATAGAGGCAATTGTATCACCATTAGACCAGCTAAATTTATAACTTGAAGGCCATTGGCCAGCCGATATTGTGAGACTACTTCCGCTACAAACTGTCGTATCATTTCCCAACGAAACGATAGGTAAACTATATATATCAACATGTATAGTATCATAATTGTATATGCCCGTATTTACATCAGTTGCTTTTACCCAATAGTCGTTGGTTACAGTTATGGTATTGGTATCAGTATTGTGTCCGTTGCTCCACTTTAAAGCCCATCCCAAAGCATTTGGGTTGGCATCGAGCAATAACATATTGCAAGCGGCAGTATCATTTCCAAGATTAATATTTGGCTTGTCGCCAATAGCAAAATTATCAATGTCCATTAAAAAGTTAATGCTACCGTATTTGCCTTCCAAAACTACCGTAACATTATTGCCGACATACTGTCCCAAATCGTATTGGAAAGTTTTATACGTGCTATTGCTGCTGTTATTGTTGGTGAATTGATATATATTAAAAAAATTCACACCACAGTCGATAGATATATATATATTTACAGTATCGTCGCTTGAAAGAGTGGTGGAGAATCTATAGTCAAATTTGAGGGCACTTAGTTTGCCTAGTGTTCCAAAAGTAGGGGTTTGTGCAAGAGCGTATGGGGTGGCCGAATTTAAACTTATCCGTAAACTTCTAGATCCAGCAATTCCTGAACCGGCATTGAGTGCTATATTACTTGAAGCAGTGTAGCCTGCTGGGAAACCTCCGTCAAAAGATTCCAATACAGGTAAAGATGAAGAAGATGCGGTATTTCGCACATACAAATTAGTGTCATTGCTGCGGTCACCATCATTAGCAGTATAACAATAAACCTTAAAATTATAGGTACCCACGCTGCCCATATTAAAGGTTTTGGTAACATTAAAATCCCTGCTTGTGCCAGAAAGAATAATACCAGTATTGAACATTTTGGTATAGGTTCCCGAGCCGCTATTGCTTGCTTTTATAGTTATTGTGATGGGGTCAACAGAAAGATCTAAAGTATCAGTTCCTGCGTTTAATATTTGAACAGTTAAATCTTGTTTACTATTTTTACATGGGGTTGCAACTGGAAGCACCAGTTTGTTAACCACTGCATCGATACTTGGCAGTTCATATATATAAAAGTTGTCAATAGCTATACCATCGTCAGCCACGGCATAATCGGCAGCAAAAGCAAACCTAAACTTAACAGTGCCAAAGAACAAATTAGTAGGCAATAGGTGAGAAGCTTTTATCCAGCCACCGCTGCCATCATAGCTGCTGTTTCGGCCACTCCAACAGTGTGGGCCATCAATAAATGTTTGAACTGCGGTTGTATTAATTATAGTATCATTATACCAATTGGTTCCTTCACCATAATTCCCTAGCCTGTTCCAAGTGCCGCCATTGTCGGTAGAAATTTGCAAAGTTAGTCCATCATAATCTCGTTCGCAGTTCCACCATATATCAAAACTAACCGCGGTGTTCAGTGAATCCATCCCACTTAAATTAAAGCAGGGGCTTTCTATATATGACTGCTCATTGAGATTATAACTTGATGTAAGGCTTGTGTTCCAACAATTAGAACCGCCCACACTTGCTGTGTCTATGATAGATTTGGCAGGGGAACCTAATACCCAACTGCTTGCAATACCCCCTGAAGTCCAATTGCCATTGCCGTTTTCGAAATTTTGAAAGTAGGGTGATGAAGCAGATGGCGTGATAATTTGTTGTATAATAATTAGCGGGCCTGTTGCACTATCGTTAATAAGGATGGTATCTTCATTCATTTGCGACCAGGCAGAAAAACTATATATTCCCACACCAGCCATATTGAAGTTGGTAGTTAAGGTAATCGTTTTAAAACCCGCTGGAGCAAGGATGCCATTATTAACCTTTGCAGAGAGATTTGTAATACTTCCGCTCACATCAACGTCTACACCAATATTCAAAGTATCAACTGAAAAATCTAAAGTATCGGTTCCTGTGTTTTGTATTTTTACGGTAATTGTTTGATTGCTGTTGCCACTGCATGACGCTTTGATTGCCGAAGGATTAGTAATACGGATAACGGTAATGTCTTTTTGTGCTTGGTCCAAAATCAGAATAGTATAATCTTCCACTTCGCCATAATTGAAATTGCCACAGGCAGTGGTGGTAGCAGAACTTGCATTTTCTCTTAATATCACACGTAGGCGGGTGTATCCAGTTTTTGCAGTAAAAGGGATATATACATTTCCACTAATATAGCGATTCCCACTATAGGTTTGCCCAGTATCTACTTCTTCGCCTGCATCAAAAGTGCCGCTTTGATCAAAGTCTATAAATACTTTGCCAAAACACCCATAAAAGAATGCATTTCCATTTATTTGTGTGATTTTAGTATTATAGTATTTACCTTTGAAAAAAGTACCCAACGGTGCGGTCGTAAAATCGGAATACGTGCTAATTGCTTTGCTATTGTTAAGGACGGGCAATGTGTCGCTTCCATTTGAATAAGAACCCATCGTAAAATTACCTATATCATCGTCCAAGGTGCTCTTGGCACTTGCAGTACAGTAACATATTTTTGAAAAGATGAGCTGTGATGAAGCAGTATCGGTATTGCTACTGCAAGTAGTATAAAATCTATAATAGGTAGATGAATATTGCGAGGTATATATATAGTGTTTGTTGCTGCTTGTTATATTGGTCCAGGTAACATTGTCTTTTGAAAACTGCCATTGGTATGATTGGTTTAACCCCATTGTTCCATTAATGGCAACAAGGCTAAAAGCGTCACCATTGCAAACGGTATCCTGTGCAAAAACATTTCCTGCGGTGGGTTGGCCTGCACAGGGTGTGAGAGAATCGATGATGATACTATAATCATAAGCCACCCCGGTACCAAATTGGGTGCAGGCATCGCCCGCACCATTAGAATATCCCGACCGTGTGCGTATCCGCATGATGGTAGAACCAGAAATTGCAGTATCGGGAATTGTGATATTGACCGTGCTTGCTGCATTGGCAACGCTGCTAGTTGTTACCTGCCACCATTCTGAAGTGGAAAAGGAGGAATCTTGGTTTAAATCGATCCAGAGAGAAATGGTGCTGCCTGTAGGAGAATTCGCAGTTACACTGAGCGTATAAGAATTATAGCCAAAATTTTTATACACAATTGCTGGAGTATTACCCGTAAAGTCTTTGTAACGAGACGTGCCATTACAGGTGCTAACTGTATGGTTTAAAACAGTGCCTGCAATGGATACATTGGTAATTAAATCGGCACCTGAGCAGTTGCCTGCCATTGCCACCCAAGTAGGAGTACAATATTGGGCATTGACTTTGCCTATGAAAGTCAAAATGCCCAGGATTAGAATTAGTTTGAGGGGGTTACGTTTTTTAGTTTTTTTCATCTTTCTCTTCGGTGACTTTATTGTTAAAGGATTGCAAAAATATACGATGTTGTTAACATTTTGAAACATAAAATACATGATATCGCAAAACAAATGTCATTAACACTATTTTTGCAAACCCGTTATATGCTTTTATCCCATCGTTTTGTATTACTTATAATATATATATATATATGCCAAACTTGTATTGCACAAAGCCATGCACAGCCTATCAATACTGAGCGTGAAATGAGGGCGGCATGGGTTGCCACAGTTGAAAATATTGATTGGCCTTCCTCAAAAAAACTGACCGCTGACCAACAGCAAAACGAGTTTAAAAATATTGTTAGCCGATATGCTGACGCAGGTTTTAATGCTTTGTTTGTGCAAATCCGCCCTTGTGCCGATGCTTTTTATCCATCACCTTATGAGCCTTGGAGTAATTACCTCACAGGTGTTAAAGGCAAAGACCCAGGCTATGACCCACTCAAATTTATGATAGACGAATGTCACCGGCAAGGTTTGGAGTTTCATGCATGGTTCAATCCTTATAGGGCCATTATCAATATCAGTTACGACCGCTCTGATATTTCACATATCACCAAACTCAAACCCGAGTGGTTTATTACTTATGGTAATATAAAATTGTTCAATCCGGGCTTACCCGAAGTATGGGTTTATATAAAAGAAATTGTAATGGATGTGGTGAAAAAATATGATATTGATGGTGTGCATTTGGATGATTATTTTTATCCATACAAAATCCATGGGAAACCATTTCCCGATCAAAAAACATACAACATTTATAATAATGGCATGAGCTTGGATAATTGGCGAAGACAAAATGTTGACACGGTTATACATATTCTGCATGATGCCATAGCCAAAGAAAAACCTTATATAAGATTTGGGGTTAGCCCATTCGGAGTGTGGAGAAATAAGCATATTGATGGTGAGGGTTCGGCCACCCGAGCGGGCTGTACCAATTTCGACGATTTATACGCTGATATATTAAAATGGCTTAAGAATGATTGGATAGATTATGCGGCTCCACAATTATATTGGGAAACCGGCAATAGGTTATGCGATTATTATACCCTTGCACAATGGTGGAACGACCACAGTTATGGAAGACATATATATATAGGGCATGCTTCTTATAGGCTTTTTGAAAAAACACCTTCATGGTGCAGTTCGAATCAAATTTGCACCCAAGTAAAAACATTACGCAACCACGAGAACTTGCAAGGGAGTATATTCTATAATACCAATTCGATGATGAAAAACCCACACCATATTATGGATTCGTTGCGGTTGAATTACTATAGTAGAAGATGTCTAGCACCATTAAAGCAAGGGTTCAGCATTATCCGTATCGAGAAACCTGTAATAAAAAGTTATGATAGAATTACCAAAACAGCGTTATTAGATTTGAACGATTCGACACTTAAAAATCTAAGGTTTGTTGTAGTATATAATCAAAATTTAATATATAAAGTTACGGCAATAACACAATTTATACAAACTGACGCAGCAGAAAAAAACAGCATTACGGATTCTTATAAAATTTCTTATGTCGATAAATTTGGTAGGGAAAGTGAAGGGACGGTTGTGGAGTGATTGGGAATAATATATACAGATTCTTCGCTCGAAGCATCGCTCAGAATGACTGGAAATAATGGATGAAAATATATATATACACGAATATGATAATGGTGTGCGGTTGCTTCACCACCAGATAAAAGGTAGTAGTATAGCTCATTGTGGTTTTTTTATTAATTGCGGTTCACGCGATGAGCAGGAAGGCGAAGTGGGGATTGCCCATTTTATAGAGCACATGCTTTTTAAGGGCACCAAAAAACGTAAATCGCATCATATACTTAACCGTATGGATAATGTAGGAGCCGAACTCAATGCCTATACAAGCAAAGAAAAAACTTGTATATATAGTTCCTTTCCGCAACAATTTTATGAACGTGCAGTTGAACTAATTTGCGATATCACCTATAATTCAACTTTCCCAGATAACGAACTTATAAAAGAACGAAACGTGGTGGCCGATGAGATAACGATGTATCAAGACAATCCCGATGAAAGTTTATATGATGATTTTTTGGAAGTGTACTATAACAATCATTCATTGGGAAATAATATACTGGGTTCTATCGAATCATTGAATAGTTTTAGCAGCAAAAATTTGAAAGAATTTGTGAAACGGAGTTATCACAATACCAATATGGTTTTTGCTTCGGTGGGGAGTCTTCCTTTTGAAAAAGTAAAAAATATATGCTCCAAATATATAAGTGAGTCGCCTTATAAAACAAATACGATTACCCGTATAAAACCCAAGCACAACAAACCTTTTAGCAAAGAAGTTCAAAAAGACCTGCACCAAATGTATTGTATGTTAGGCTTTAAAGCTTACGCCAGTAATCACACCAATAAATATAAGGTTATTTTGCTCAACAATATATTGGGTGGTCCAGCAATGAATAGCAGATTGAATATGGGAATCAGAGAAAAATATGGTTTTTGTTATAATATATATTCCGATATACAATCGTTTGTTGATAGTGGATTGGCCACAGTATCATTTGCTACCGACCACAAAAATTTTGAACGCTGTTTGCAACTAGTACATAAAGAAATTGAACTGTTCAAAAACAAAAAAATGAGCACCTTGCAATTGGCTAATTCCAAACGACAATTTATTGGACAAATGCAAATGGCAGAAGAAAACAAATCTGCCGTGCTTGCTGCCATTGCCAATGCGTTGCTTGACAATGGGCGTGTAGCTACCTTTAAAGAAGTAGCCGCAGAAATAGAAAAAACGACCGCTTCTAAAATGATGGATATGGCCAATGAGATTTGGGATAGTAAGCATTTGTGCAGTTTGAGTTATGTTCCGAAAAATGTTTGATAATAACCTATTTTTGTAATATGAAATCTATATTTATAATAGCAATTGCACTGTTTTTTATACAATGCAATAAAGCAAATAAACAATCTGCTGCCGATGACAAAATCATCAAAGATTATATAACAAAAAACAATATAGCAGCTACTAAAACGGCTGATGGTTTATATTATATTATCACGGCTCCCACCAGCGGTGTGCATGCCAAAGCCGGGGATGTGGCTTCGGTTTATTATACAGGGAAATTAATGAACGAATCCGTGTTTGATAAAAATACAAACAGCAGTTCCCCTTTTAACTTTGTGATAGGTGCAGCACAAGTAATAAGTGGCTGGGATGAAGGAATCGCCTTGTTGAAAAAAGGAGAAAAAGCACGATTATTTATTCCCTCGGCTTTAGGATATGGCAGCAGCGGACAAGGTTCTATTCCTCCTAATGCGGTTTTGCAATTTGATGTGGATTTGGTGGATTTGAATTAATATAATTGTTAATGGTAAATGGGTAATTGTTAATTCTACTTTGACAAGTTAAAAAAAGAGGTTCGATAGGTATGATATTTGCTATATAAAAAGCAACACTATAATATATACACCATGAGCAACCATACTCAA
>JAWXAU010000137.1 GCA_034439655.1 Bacteroidota bacterium
AAAAACAGGAGCATATAGGATTTTTCATAACATTGGGAGCATACAGTACTGATTCCAAAAATTGAAAATAAAAAAAGAGGAGTTTTCGCACAGACACTAAGTATAGTAAAAGCAGGTTTGCATTGAATAATGCCCGTTTGGCAATTGATGGACATAAGGGAAGTGATTATGAGTATAAACTTCAAATGGATTTAAGCCGTTTGGGCACACAAGAAATTCCTGGCGAAAGTGCACCCTTGATGGATGCCTATTTTATATTTAAACAGTGGCCAGTAGATATTACAGTGGGATATACAAAAATGCCATATTCAAGAAGTTCACTGATGCCAATTAAAACCCTTCCTTTCTGGCAAAGACCAGAACTTGCAAGAGGTTATATATATAGTAGACGCGATATAGGTATTACACTAAAAAAGAAACTTATGAATGACCGTATTAACATAATGGCAGGTGTGTACGGCGGAAAGGAGAATATATACTTACTTCAATAACAGGGGGTGATGCTGATAGAGGTGGTAAACCAGAATATGTTGCAAGAGCAGAGTTTAGCTGGCCCGGTAAATACCATTATAGGGATGTGGTGGATTTTAAACATGTGAAAAAATTCATGGGTACTATTGGCATAAACGGGCGATATATGAAACGAACGGAATCAATTACTATCGACATGGCTGATTTTGGAATGAAAAATTTAGCAGGAACACGTAAAGTATATGGATTCGATATTGCAGGACAGTATAATGGTTTTTCATTCCTTTTTGAGATGAATCAAATTGATATTTCACCAGTGGATACACTTTTATTATATGGTCGTAATACTACATTTTTCAGAGCCGGTGGTATGATAGGTCAAATATGTTATCATTCGAAAAAGCTTAAATCAGCTTTCTTGATTCGTTACGACGATTTTATGCCCAATGACTTACGCAGTAGCAATTATAGAATGGCCAATCTATCATTTGCCTATAACTATTATTTTAATAACGAAAACACCGCATTCCGAGTTCAATATTGGTATCGTTTATATAAAGATAATACCATGTTCGACAATAAATTTCGTGAAGACCAGTTGCGGATAGGTTTTCAGTTTGCGTTTTAATAATATTTTACCGTCATTGCGGGTCTCATCATAAATATATTCCTAAAATTTGTGCCTTTATATATGATGAGATGTGGCAATCTACTGGAGTATCGAAAACATTATAACGAGATTGCCACGCGGAAGCTGCTCGCAATGAAATTTTTAAAATCCTAATTAAGCCTTAACGCCAATCTATTAAGTTGCTCAATTACTTTAATACTTAGCTCTTTCCCTATTTTAAAATAAATAGCATTGTCAGGTGTATTATATACAGTATGGGTCTCCATGCTGTCCATCATAATTTTGGCATTGATGTATTTGGTTCTTAAATCTTGGTATATTGCAAACTGCTTTTGAGTAAGGGTTTTAATTCGTTCCATCCCCTTTAGTACTGTAAGAAATTCGTTCACCAAGTTTTCGGCTGTTAGTTTTTTTGTAATCATATATTTAATAAAATTTACTGTTATTTTTATTTTTGTTTGCATTATATAATAATCCTATTACCATACAGAGTGCAGTGGTAACTAATAATGCCAATAATAATAGATCGTCGTTCATACATACAAATTTCCAATTCCAATTTAACTTCATGTTTATCTTAAACTTATTAAATTATGAAACCAACAAATGTGAATAATTAACCTAAAAATAAAGTCCACCCTTTGGAGGCAGACTTTATTTAACCAATGAAAACACAATATCTAGAAAATATGATATTGTGTTAACGTAATCTGAATATCTGAACAGACTGATCTTTATAAGTTTGATAACGGGGTTGGCTCCCAGAAGCCTTATCACTACAGGTAACAATAGTACTATCATTAATAAATGAAACCCCTTCCATATTTCCATATATAGTATAATTGCCTACTCCAAAAACTAAAATCAAATATAAAAATTATACAAATTGCATTATACATTTTGTATAACGCAATTTGTTAATTACTTTTGTGGGATGAAAGAGATTGTAAATCCGTTTGGTATTAGCAATTACCAAGGCCCTGAGTATTTCTGCGATAGGGAGCAAGAAACAAAAACCCTTATCGCCAACATAAACAACCACAGCCACACGGCATTTTTTGCATTACGCCGTCTTGGTAAAACAGCCCTTATTCAGCATGTATTCCATTTTTTGTCCAAACGTAGAAACAGGAAATGCATTTATTTAGATATCTATGCCACTCAAAATTTAAAAGACCTCACCAACCAATTGGCCAATAGTATCTATAATGTTTTTCCTGAAAAAAAGGGAATCGGTAAAAAATTCTGGGACGCCATAAAATTGTTAAGGCCAGTACTTAGTATTGATGCAATGTCTGGCGAGCCTTCACTCAGTCTTGACATTACACATACCAAGCAATACGAAAAAACAATTCCGCAACTGCTTCTTTTTCTGGACCAGCAACCTGTAAAAACAGTAATAGCCATCGATGAATTTCAACAAATTCTGAGCTATCCCGAAAAAAATGTGGAAGCCATATTGCGTGCTACCATGCAACAATTAAAGAATGTAACTTTTGTTTTTTGTGGAAGTAACCAAGCCATGATGCAACATATTTTTAACAGTGCCAAACGCCCGTTTTACGGAAGTTGTAACACCATTAATCTACAAAAAATAGATAAAACATTATATAAAGATTTTATTCAAAATACCTTCAAAAAATTCAAATATAAAATTGCCGATGCTGAAGTAGAAACTATATTGGATTATACAAATACACATACCTATTATACCCAAAGCCTTTGCCATGAGCTGTTTGCCAATCAACAAAAGAATATTACTGCCACTACTTTGCAACAAGCTATTCGCAAATTGCTTCTAGAGAAAGAGGGAACATTTTTTCAATATAGAAACCTTTTAACTCCCACCCAGTGGCAACTCTTAAAAGCATTGGCCAAAGAAGAGAAAGTAGTGCAACCCTATTCAAAACATTTTATTGGGGAGTACCACCTTGGTTCTTCTGCTATTGTAAAACGAAGCCTTGAATCGCTGTTGGATAAAGAAATGATATATAAGGATAATTCAATTAAAGAACCCTATTTTGCAGTATATGATAAGTTTTTGATGCGGTGGCTGCAGAATGGGATGTAGACTATGGGATCAGACGTTAATACATGCGTTAGCTCATTTATCCCGCCGCAGCGTGTATCATTAACAATTAACCATTAAATTTGCAGCTTTAATAGAACTTAGATTTATCTATGACTCAAAGAATATTATATATAGCCCTTCTGTTGTTCCCCTTTATAACCCAAGCCCAGCAGGGAATTACAAAGTTTAAAATGCCCGATATAGGTCGCTTTTACGGCACAATCATTAATAGCGACACCAAGAAACCAATGGCTTATGCCTCGGTAGCTTTATATTTTGTGGGCAAAGATTCGGCAATTGCTGGCGTTCTTAGCAAGGGCAATGGTGACTTCAGTTTGGATAACCTTCCTTTTGGTAAATTTACGCTACGGGTAACCATGATAGGATATACCAAACACCAACAAGAAGTGAGTTTGAGTATGCAAAATGTAGAACAGGATTTGGGTAACATCAACATTGCAGTAGATGCAACGCAATTAAATGAAGCAAATATTCAGGGCAAAAAAAATGCCGTACAAATGGGTATTGACCGAAAGATTTTCAATGTAGACAAAAACCAGATAAGCCAAGGTGGTACCGCTGCAGATGTGCTTAAAAATGTGCCTAGTGTAACTATTGATGCCGATGGAAATGCCAAGCTGCGTAATGCCGCCACACAAATATATATTGACGGCAGGCCTGCTACACTCACCATCGATCAAATTCCCGCCGACCAAATAGAACGGGTGGAAATTATTACCAACCCTTCAGCCAAATTTGATGCAGGGACCTCGGGTGGAATTTTAAATCTGGTAATGAAAAAAAATACGAAACCTGGTTATAATGGAATAGTAGCAGTGGGAGGGGGCACAGGCAATCGTTATAATACTTTGGTATCACTAAATATGAAAGAAAAGAAATTCAATATAGGTTTTACTTATAGTTTGAACCATAGCAAAAATTTCCAAGCAAAAGGTTTTACCAAACGTACCAATATGCAATCAGGTTCGGTAGCCGACTATTATAACCAAGATAATGTAACCACTCCAGAAAATCAATTTCAAATGGGACGTTTAGGATTCGACTATTATATAAATAACCGAAACACTATAACAATAGCACATACCTCCGTTGCAGGTAAATTTGATATTATAGATAAGCAAAATTTTAAAAACCTTGATAAAAACGATGTGGTAAACAGTTACGGGAACCGCACTAACGAAACGCATAACCGTTTTTCTAATCATACCGAACAGATTACATGGAAACGCACTTACCCCAAGCCAGGCAAAGAACTTACTGCCGATGTGAGTTATAACTGGATGCGTTCAGCTACTAATGTGGCATTTACTACCGATAACTATTTATACAATGGAACAGTAGTGGGACATCAAATACGGCAATATAATAAAGGTGAAAATAATGCCGACCAAATGGTAGCTCAGTTGGATTACATAAAACCTTTGAAAAAGGAAAACACCAAAATAGAAACAGGGGTGAGGGCATATTATAAATATACTTCTACCTTGCTCAATGCTACCAATTGGGATTCTATCTCAAATAGCGAAAAAGAAAACCCATTTTTAAGTAGTAATTATTCTTTCACCGAAATGATTAATGCTGCATATTTTAATTATATAAGTAAATATAAAAAAGTTGGATACCAAGCTGGGCTTAGATTTGAGCAATCATCATTTGTGGGTGATCCAAGGAATGATTCATTAGAAAAGTTTTCGTATAACTATCCAGGTACGGGAAAAAATATATGGAAATCATTATTTCCTGCAGTATATTTTAGTAGGAAATATGATAAGCAGCAAGAAGTGCAATTGAATTATTCACGCAAAGTAAACCGTCCAGGCTTTATGCAAATGATGCCTTTTATTATGTTTGCCGATAATAAAAACTATACAATTGGTAATCCACGTTTGGCCCCTGAGTTTATTAATCTCGCAGAATTAAACTATCAAAAAATATGGAAGAAGGGAAATTTGTTGAGTTCTTTATATTTTAAAGGAATAGAACAACCGCTCACCAAGTATAGCTATCGTTCGCTCGACGATACTTCTAAGCTTGTTTCCACTACCATCAATGGTAAAAGTCAACAAGTATATGGCCTTGATAATACTTTTAAATATACATTTTTCAAAAAGTTGGATTTTACTACCAATGTCAATTTTTTCTATACAGTTATCAATTCCGATTTTGGAAATACGCCCATGAGCAACAAAGGCTTCAACTGGACAGGCAAAACCAATTTATTATATAAGTTCCCCAAAGATTTATCATTGCAAGTAACCGGTAGTTATGAATCGCCTAAAACTATTCCGCAGGGTACTGCCAATGCTGTATATTTTATGGATGCATCGTTGGTGAAAGAAGTAAAAAAGTTTATCAATATCAATCTCACTCTAAGCGATATGTTCAATACCAAACGCTTCGGTTCCTTGCTTGATGTACCTGGCGAATTCTACCAAACCAGTTCCCGCCGCCGCGAAACACGATATATAAAATTAACAATTATGATTCGTTTCGGCAAAATGGATGCATCTATCTTCAAACGCAAACCTGCCCAACAAGGTAATAATAATAGTTTAGATTTTTAATATATAATTAATAGGTAAAATGAAAATGGCAGTCTTTTTAATCATTATATTTTTTATAAGTTTATCTTCCTATTCTCAAAATTCGCCACAGGTTATTAATACTTCTGGAAACTATTTTTTTGATATAAACTATTTATTTGAAGTATCCATAGGAGAGCCCCTTATTGAAACATTTAGTAATAAAAGCAATATATTAACTCAGGGTTTTTTGCAACCTTTACAGCCACAAGCAAGTGCCATAACAAAAGCAACTGAGGGTGTATTTTTAAGTTGTTATCCAAATCCCTTTGTTGACAAAATATATTTTCAATCAAATAATAAACTCGGATTGGTTCAAATATTTGATATGTCGGGAATGTTAATTATTTCCGATTATATAATAGAAAATAATATAAATTTATCATGGCTATCAGCTGGTTTATATTATTTACGCTTATTTGATAATTTTAATATGCCAATAGCTACTTTAAAAATTTGTAAACTTAATTTCTAATAGCAAAAAATAGATTATGAAAAAAAATATTACTATTATATGTTTTGTCTTTTTATGTTTTGTGTCGGCAAATTCACAAGTACCTAAAGGAATAAATTATCAAGGTGTGGCCCGTAATGCAACAGGAGTAGCAATTGCCAATCAACAACTCGGAATTAAAATTTCTGTTTTCGATAGCAATGCCATTAATATTAATTGGTATACAGAAACACATTCAGTATCCACCAATTTGATGGGACTTTATACAATTGTAATAGGTAAAGGGAACACACTTATCGGAAAATTTGATTCTATTGATTGGTCAAGTGGCGATAAATGGATTAAAATATTAATAGATCCTACGGGTGGAATAAATTATATATTGGGAGGAAACTTGCAATTAATGAGTGTTCCATTTGCACTGTATGCTGCAAACATTAATACTCCTCAAAAATTAAGTATAGTAAATGATAGTTTACTTTTAAGTAATAATGGAAATGCTGTTGATCTAAAAATATATAAAGATAATACCGATTCGCAATCATTACAAAAAGTTGGAAATACGGTTGCGATTTCAAATGGTAATAGCATAAAACTAGTAGATGATGATAGTATGAATGAAATTCAAACTATTTCAATTTCAAATGATACTATTGCATTAAGTAAAAATGGAGGTACAGTAAAACTGCCTGATAATACTGACGTTGTAGGCGATTTGTTGGGGTGTGTTTTCGTACATAAGTATTGTACAGGTGATGGAACCATAACCAATCCATGGCGTTCATCCGACAGTTCAGCAGGAATAAAAGAAGCAATAAAAAATTTAACCCCTACCAAGCGAATAGTATATTTCAAACCAGGTTATTATTTTACAACGGGTGCACTCTATATTGATTTTGGAAAGCTCTTGCCTAATCTTTCAAATGCATATTGGAAATCTTCTTTTTCAGGAAGTGGAATTGAATTTCAAGGTCACATGGCTAATATATATGTAAATGGTGGATCGCTGTTAACGGGCGGAAAACCAGGAATACTTTTTAACTGGAAAGGTGAACATGCATTTTATTGGAAATATACTGGACTACAATTTTATGGAAATGTAGATACAGCATTAGTTCAATGGGGTAATGGTTATGAGTTCCCCTTGAACGGTTGCGATTTTGATATCACTGCAAATAATGGATTTGTACCTAAAAATTATAAAACCACGGCCTCGCGTTCTAGTGCTATTAATATATGTTGGCCACTTGAATCGCGTTTGCATTTGGTGGGCGTAAGTGCTACTGGCAGTGGTGTAATTTTGCAAACCGCTACATTTTGTACAATTAGCGGAGCTTTCAGCAATACAATTATTCCAAATAAAAATGAAATATATGATAAATCTTATGCACTTAATTTACTGAATTGCCAAAGTAATAATTTTACACATATCGATTTAGAAGTTGCCTACAATGGAATAAAGTTCGACCAATGGTCTATTCAAAATACATTTTCTGCAATTTTTGTGGCTAATTGTGATAGCAATGCAGCTACTTTTGATAACAGTAGTCAAGTAACAAATGGTAAAAATGTAGTGATATCAATACGAAGCGGTTCCACTTTACAAGCTCCCAGTTTAGCAATAGCACAAAAGCTATTTACCACAGGAAGTGATTCTACTAAAATGAAAATAGAAAATTATTTTGATTATTAGTATAAAACTTAAATTGACTTCTTTCTAGCTAAATTTTAAATAATAAGAATTTCTTATTAAAGGCCACATTAATAAAGTATAGAACTTAACTAATCATAAATTGTTTTCTTGCTAGTACCAATTCTTAAACTAAAATAGCCTTTGGACTATTTTAGGTTTGTAGAATGGTAATGCCGAACTACATCCCGAAAGCCCCGCTTAATCCCGATAATTATCGGGATGCGGGGGGATTAGTCCC
>JAWXAU010000138.1 GCA_034439655.1 Bacteroidota bacterium
AAACGCTCTTATACAAAACGTGAAGACAAGCCAGCATATAATGACCGTGGGCCTGAAAAACGCTCCTATACAAAACGTGAAGACAAGCCAGCATATAATGACCGTGGGCCTGAAAAACGCTCTTATACAAAACGTGAAGACAAGCCAGCATATAATGACCGTGGGCCTGAAAAACGCTCTTATACAAAACGTGAAGACAAACCAGCATATAATGACCGTGGGCCTGAAAAACGCTCTTATACAAAACGTGAGGACAAACCCTCATATAATGACCGTGGCACAGAGAAACGTACTTATACAAAACGTGAGGACAAACCCTCATATAATGACCGTGGCACAGAGAAACGTACTTATACCAAACGTGAGGACAAACCCTCATATAATGACCGTGGCCCTGAAAAGCGTACCTATACCCAACGTGGCCCAGATTACAATGGTGATAGGTCGAGGGCTAATAAAGAAGGAGGAGAAAGTTTTGATAGAAAGCCTGCAAATAATCATGAGTCCGGCAGTTATGAACGTAAACCTAGGAGTTATGATAGTCGTGAAAAAAGCTATGATAAAAAACCAGCAGGCGATACCCGTGAAAAAGGTAGTTACAATCGTACACCTCGCACTGATAGTACAAAAAGCTATGATAGAAAGCCTGCAAGCGATGGTCGTGACACGAAAAGTTATGACCGTAAGCCGAACTCTTATGATAACCGCGAAAAAAGTTATGATAGAAAACCAAGTGCAGAAGGAAGAAGTTACGATAAACCAGCGTATGATAAGCCTGACTATCCTAAAGCTCCTAAAGCTAAGCAGCCCAAGGCTCCTGATGAAGTCCGCTTAAATAGATATTTATCGAACGCGGGTATTGCCAGTCGCAGAGATGCAGATATTTTTATAGCCGCGGGTTTGGTAAAGGTGAATGGCGTCGTAGTAACCGAAATGGGGGTAAAAGTAAAACCAACGGATGAGGTTATATATAATAATGAAAGATTATCAGGCGAGAAAAAAGTATATTTTTTGATGAATAAACCCAAAGATTATATCACTACCAATGAAGATCCGCAAGGTCGAAAAACAGTATTAGATTTGGTCAAGAATTTTTCGAAGGAACGCGTATTCCCAGTTGGCCGCCTCGACCGCAATACCACGGGTGTATTGGTGTTGACCAATGACGGCGATATAGCACAACGCTTAAGCCATCCAAAATTCGGGGTGAAAAAAGTATATAAAGTAGGTTTGGATAAAAATATAACTCCTGCTATTTTAAATCAATTACGCAATGGTATAGTTTTAGAAGACGGCCCTGTGCAGCTTGACGTGGTTGATTTTATGGATCCCACTGATAAGAAAATTGTAGGCGTAGAAATACATAGTGGTCGCAACCGCATAGTGCGTCGTATGTTCGAGAGTTTGGGATTTGAAGTAATAAGATTAGATCGACTTGCATTTGCTGGTCTTGATAAGAAAGGATTGAAGCGTGGAGAAATTCGCCATTTGACGGATAAAGAAGTGAGCCAGTTAAGGGGGTTGAAATAGTTGTTATTCCATGACGCAATGCACAATCCGATTTAAATGAATTAAATAAAGTATTGTCAGTATAAAGATTACTTTTCCGAAATGAAGGAAATAGATAAAATATTGGCACAAGTTGAAGATTGTATAAGCAACAATTATTAAAAACCTGTCGAAACTGAAAAGGTAGAGTTAAAGGCTACACCACCCAATGCGAAAGGTGCTCATTCTCTACTTCAAAGCGTCAGTGCTTTTTTAAATACCAATGGTGGAATTCTTATAATCGGAATAAAAGAGAATAATAATATTCCAAATAAAAATTACGAGTTAAAAGGATACAATGACGAATTTGAAAGTGCCATTAAAGATATAGGGAAACAGTTTACCGATAAAGACAACAACTCAGTTGACGTGAGCGATTGCATCATAGATTTTGAAGTAAAGAGTTTTAGGTCTTTTTATCCAAAAAGGAAAATTGATTGATGAGAATTTTATATCTTATACCAATTCTTAAACTATAATAGTTCTCCGCCTGTGGCGGACTACATCCCGAAAGCCCCGCTTAATCCCGATAATTATCGGGATGCGGGGTGATTAGTCCCTTTCTTTTGGACTATTATATATTGAGTGTCGGTATTATTTCATCAATACAAACTTTGAACGCAAACCGTCTCTTTTTGACAAACGGTAAGCTTTGAAAAAAGAAAGCATTCTTCGTGTAGTTATGAACCTATAATATATTGAGTGTCGGTATTACTACGCACATCAACCAAAAGCTGAACTAGAGCGTATTGCACATCTAGAAGTACTCATAATTCGTAAAGCGGTTTTATGCAATTACTTTTTTCAACATTATCCTAAACGTGGTCCCCTTATTCAGTTCCGATTCTTTTACGAATACTTTACCCCCATGATAACTTTCTATGATTCGTTTGCTAAGGGTAAGCCCTAAACCCCAACCTCTTTTCTTGGTAGTGAAACCGGGGTTAAATACAGATTTTAATTTGTTGCTTGCTATGCCTTTGCCAGTATCTTTTATATCTATTATAATATACTTGTGGTCCTCTTTTATATCAACAAAAATATTCCCCTTGCCATCCATAGCATCAATGGCATTTTTACATATATTCTCAATCACCCAGTCGAACAGCGACACATTTACATATACCATCAAACTTTCATTTACCGTAACTATACTAAAGTTCACTTGTTTCGATACACGTTTTTCTAGATAGTCAACAGCACGTTCGAGAATATCATATATATTTTGCTCGGTAAGTATAGGGGCACTTCCTATTTTGGAGAAACGGTCAACGATAAGTTCCAGCCTTCTCACATCATTGCTTAGTTCTTCCAATATCTCTGTATTATCACTGCCCGGTGCAGCTTCTTTTATATATTCTATCCAAGCCATAATGCTGGAAACTGGTGTGCCCAATTGATGTGCAGTTTCTTTCGCCATGCCCACCCATATCCGATTCTGTTCGCTTTTGCGAGAGGAGTTAAAAGCTAGATAGCTCACAAAAATGAACAACGAAATAATAATGAGTTGCACATAAGGATAGATAGAAAGCAGGTTAAGTATGGTAGACGTTTCATAATATATATAATTCTTCATCCCCTCAAACTCAATCACTATGGGAGTGTGTGTAGCCCTCATGTCTTCCAATTTATCTTTATAATATTCAGGGTCCTTGATTCTTTCAGGATCTAGGTTTACAAAATCTATCAGTTTGCCACTGGCATCGGTATATATAACAGGGATGGTTTCATTGTTTTTTATAATGTCTTTTATAAAGTTAAATGCATCTTGGTTTTCTTCATCAATGGTAAGTTGAAGTTTAAGTGCCTCGGCATATTGCTTTATCTTTTTTGTTTCTTCGCGTTGCAGGGTACGCACCAACTTATTGGTATATACTAAACTCCAAAACCCGAAGGTAATGGCCCCAATGAGCAACAAAATTTTCCACGTGCGTTTGTCTTGCAAAGTATGATATATATTATTGCGGATAGTTTAGTTCTTGCCATTTTTCAATGGTGCGTATCTGGCAATTGCTCAATTTACTAGCTCCCTGTGGCATGGCATTAAAGTTGGGTTGCTGTTTAATACATTTTATCAATTTACCCTGCGTTTGTTGTTTCACCGACGCATAATCGCTAAGTGGTATATAAGGCACACTTTTGCCTACACTGTGGCAAGAGGTGCAAGAGGCATCCATTAGTTTTTTTACTTGCACTGCATAGGTCACCGTGGTGGTATCGCAATCGCTCACTGGTGTATTAATAGGTGTAATAATTTTGTGTTCGCATGCATATATAAATATTACTGCTAGTAAAATTGTATATAGTTTTTTCATCTCGATAAAGTTATTGGTTAATTAATCAGCGACAAATGTAAAAAGGAAATCGGGTAGTGCAAGCTACCTTTTAAATCTAAAAAAGGTAAGCCTTCAAAAAAGTATCCAACTCGGTATTGCCGCTGTGCATTATTTCTTTGTTAGTGCCCTGCCACCACAGCAGTCCTTTATGAATAAAAAAAATGCTGTCGCCCAGATCCATCACGGTTTTCATATCGTGCGAGTTGATAATGGTGGTGATATTAAACTCTTGGGTAATTTCTTGAATAAGCTCGTCAATAACCCTCGATGTTAAGGGGTCGAGGCCCGAATTGGGCTCGTCGCAAAAAAGATATTCGGGGTTCAGGGCAATTGCCCTTGCAATACCTACCCTTTTTTTCATACCACCCGAAAGCTCAGAAGGAAATTTCTTATTGGCATTATCCAAGTGAACACGGTTCAAACAAAAGTTAACACGATCCAATTGCTCACTTTTACTCAATTTAGAAAACATTTTAAGCGGGAATCCTACATTCTCTTCCACACTTAATGAGTCGAACAAAGCCGCACCCTGAAACAACATACCTATTTCGCGTCGTACTTCTTTTTTGGCTTCATAGTCGAGGCTCACAAAATCGCGGTTATCATATAATATCTCACCACTGTCTGCCTGCACAAGTCCTACCAAACATTTCATTAACACTGATTTGCCGCTACCACTCGCACCAATTACCAAGGTGGTTTGGCCTTTCTCGAACAGTGCTGAAATATTTTCGAGCACTAGTTTCCCATTGAAACTTTTATATAGGTTTTTTATTTCTATCATCTTTGTCTATAAAAAAATCAATTTTCAAGAAGCATTTGAGCCAAGATGAAATCGGAAAACAATATACCTACACAACTATATACTACTGCCTTGGTGCTGGAACTACCTACTTCTAATGCTCCGCCACGGGTATAATAACCATGGTAACTAGAAATGGTTGTTATCAAAAAAGCAAAGGTTACGGACTTGATATAAGCAAAGAAAATAGTGAACCCTCTAAAGTCGGCTACAATGCCTTCTGTAAAATCTCGCGGCGTTATTGCACCTCCCGATACTCCTGCCCAGTAACCACCTACAATGCCCAATGCCATAGCAACTATTATTAATAAGGGAATTACAAAAAGGCCTGCAACTATTTTGGGCAATACCAAATAAGAAGAAGCATTTACGCCCATCACATCCAGTGCATCAATTTGTTCGCTCACACTCATATTGCCCAGTTCCGATGCAATATTGGCTCCTACTTTTCCTGCAAGTACAAGGCAAGTAATGGTAGGTGCTAATTCTAAAATCATGGAGTCACGCAAAATGGTGGAGATAATACTGCGGGGCACCAATCCCGATACCAATTGATAGGCAGTTTGCACGGTGGTAACCGCACCCACACTTAATGATATGGCTGCCACAATGCCCAACGAACCCACGCCGATGGCGTTCATTTCGTGCATGGTGCGTTCCCAAAAAACTTTAAAACGCTCAGGTCTGCTGAAGAGTCCCCGCACAAAAAGAGTATACCTGCCTATGGAAGTAAAGATGTTCATATTAAGGGCACGAAATTAGGGCAAATTAACTTTGGAATAAAGGTTTGAAGTATTTAATAATTACTGTCTAATTTGGTATAAATTCTCATTTAACTTTGCAGCCTATTATAAGCACCCAACATTTTGCAAATATCAGCCGTAGTAGTAGTAGATGAGAATGAGGCCATCGGTTATCAGAACAAATTGTTATGTCATTTGCCCAATGATTTGAAAAGGTTCAAGCAGGTTACAACGGGCCACCATATATTAATGGGCCGCAAAACTTTTGAATCCATCGGCAAACCTTTGCCCAATAGAACCAATATGGTATTGAGTACACATCATGAATTAAAAATAAATGGTTGTATAGTTTTTGCAGATATTCAAAAAGCTATAGAATTTGCTAGAGAACGTGGAGAAGCAGAACTGATGTTGATTGGCGGCGGTAAAATATTTGAACTGATGAAAACTCAAATAGACAAAATATATTATACCCGAATTCATCATGAATTTGACTTGGCCGATGCGTATTTCCCCAAATATGATTTGAGCAAATGGAAACTGATTGAGCAGATTGATTGCAAGAAAGATGAGAAAAACCCCTTTGACCATACTTTTGAAACATGGGAGAAAATTTGAAGGCCGCTATAGATATTGGAAATACCCGCATCAAATGTGGGGTGTTTAAAGATAGGCAACTAATGGATGTTCTGGTAAGTGAAGACGAACATGACTTATATAGTTTTTTGCAAGATAAAAAGATTTCTTCTGTTATCATTTCCGATGTTAGCGGTGATGAGAAAACCCATGATTATTTAAAAGAGAGCATTACAGTTATTCAAATGGGACATACACTGAAATTACCCATACAGAATAATTATAAAAGTCCTAAAACGCTTGGTACTGACAGAATAGCAGCCGCAGTTGGTGCTCAACTATTATATAATAATCAAACAATTTTTATAGTTGATGCGGGTACATGCATCAGCACAGGATTTGTGCAAAATAATATATATAAAGGGGGTAGCATTTCGCCCGGTATACAAATGCGTTACAAAGCATTGCACGATTATACAGGCAAACTTCCACTTGTAGAAAATCTACCAGTTGAAAACATAAAACCTATAGGACTTGATACTGAAAATTCTATCCATTCAGGTGTTTTGGCAGGGGCGGTTTATGAAATACAAAGCCGTATTATAGCAATAAGGGAAACTGAAAAAATAACAGAATCACTTACAATTGTAACAACAGGTGGGGATGGGGCGTTTTTGGCAGAACAATTAAAATACAGCAACTTTGCAAATCCAAGTGAACTAGTTTTTGAACCTAACTTGGTGCTGATAGGACTAAATGAAATATTATTATTGAATGAATCGGAAACTACTTAATTTTTTTATTATACTTGTTGTGGGTCACTGCACCTACGCTCAAAACATATCACAATCTCCATATTCCCGTTTCGGTGTAGGTGAATTGCAATCGCAGTGCTTTACTTCGCAAAACGCCATGGGGCAAACTGGCCAAGGGCTGCGGACTACAGCAGGAGTTAACCCATTGAACCCTGCTTCGTATAGTGCTTTTATGTATACTAGTTACGAAGCGGGTGTGATGATAAACAGTGCACAACAAACCAATGCTATATATACTCAAAAGGTGAACAATGCATCAATGGCCTATATGAGTTTGGGGGTGCCTCTTTCTCTCAAACACAAACTGGGAGCCGTAGCTGGGCTAATGCCTTTTTCCTCGGGATCCTATATATTAGACAATACCGTTTCGAAAATAAATAGTACCGTAAGTGTTCGTGACTATGTGAATGGGGAAGGTAATTTGAACCGAGCATTTATGGGTTTCGGAAAAGATTTTTTTAATAAAATTAGCTTGGGTATCAACTTCAATTATATATGGGGAAGTTATAATAATACAGTAGCATCTTTTTATCCGCAAGATTCGGGATATTTTAGTCCTGCGGTAATTAATAGTGCTGGTATAGGAAGCTTTATGCTCGATGCGGGCGTGCAGTTTCACCATGCATATAGGAGGGTGCATGATATAAAAGGAACAGATACTACATTCAAATTCTATTCATTTGTGCTTGGTGCAAGTGGCAATTTGCCTTCGAAACTTCATGGAAGCCAATCATATTTGTATGGCAATACTGTGTTTACTGGCGATCCCGCTCAAATAGGTTTTTGGGACACCATATCATATAATGCCAATCAAAAAGGATATATTACCTTGCCCCTGCAATATAGAGTAGGCATGGCATTTAGTAGGTCTGACAGATGGAATATATATCTAGACTTTGAACAAAGCATGTGGGATAAGTTTGAAAATTTTGGGCGTAAAGAACCTCTCGCCAACAGAACTAAAATAGCCATTGGTTATAGTTGGGTGCCAGACCGCACTGCAAATCTGAAAAAGCATTATCTTAAAAGAATTGAATACCGATTGGGAGCCCGAAAAGAAAAATTATATTATTTAATCAATAATAAACAAATTGAAGAAATGTCATTCAGCGGTGGTGTTAGTTTACCCGTCCTTATTCCCAAAGGTTCTGCTATGCCCAATGAGAGTGCCCGCTTGCATATTTCTTTCGACTATACCCAGCGTGGTGCAAATAGTAATCAATTGGTTTTGGAAAATGTGTGGCGTATTTATTTTGGTATCACCTTTACTGATAAATGGTTCACACAACGTAAAATATATTAATGCGTAACGCCATTTTAAGTATTATAATATTGCACGTATTTGCTTGCTCATCGGGCGACAAAAGCAAGTATTATAAAGAGAAGCCAAACATGCCTGAACAAAGAGGCGAAAACATTACTATGGTTTATACTGATTCGGGCGAGCTGAGGGCAAAAATGCTCTCACCTTTGGTAGAACATTATAATCATAATAAAAGTAATCCCATCACCCTCATGTCGAAAGGTATTTTGGTGTATTTTTATAAACAGGATAAGTCTCACCCCAATAGCAAATTGAAAGCAAACTATGCCACGAGGTTTGAACAAAAGCAAACCGTTGAACTTAAAAATGATATAGAAGTGGTTAACGAAGAAGGCGATACTTTAAATACAGAATATCTTTTATGGGATGAAAAAACCCGCATGATTACCTCCAATGCTTTTGTACGTATCAAAAAAAAGAAAGAAATATTATATGGAGAAGGATTTGAATCGAACGAAGATTTTTCGAAGTATAAAATATTTAAAATAAAAGGAACAATTTACCGCGACCGTGCAGAAATTGAATAATATATTGTGGTGGGCTATTGGTATTACTGCTGTTCCCGTACTTATTTTTGTATTGATTGATGAAGGTTTTATAGCGGGTAAAGTATATATGTTAGTGGCGATAGCGGCATTGGGTTTCACTATGGCGAATAAACACAGAATAAAACTATTTAGAAAATGACGGATATACAATTTCTCGAAAATAATTTGAATGCTTTTGAAAAGCAATTGGGCGAACTGAAAGATATAAAGGTGAAACAACTTCATGTATTGCATGATTTGGAGCAGCTAGAACAAAAATATGAAAAGCAGATTGCTGCAGTAAAAGAATATTTGGGCCAGACAAAAATTGCCAAAGAATTTTTACCTATTGAGGCAGTTGCAGAATTAGTTCCCCTTGCACCAACCCCACCCCAAGTTGAACCTACTATTGAAGAAAGACCCGCAACAGCGTTCGAAGAAATATTGCCAGAACCTAAGGTGATAGTAGAACCTAAGCAGGAAATTAAGGATACTAATATACCTATTGTAAATAAAGAAAACGTCAATGAGAAATTAGCCAAGGTTCGCAAACAATCAACGGTAGAAAAATTAAATCATACAAAAATTGAAGATTTACGTAAATCGCTCAATTTAAATTCGACGATGGCGTTTACGAAAACTTTTTTCGGTGGCGAAAATTCTCAGTTTTCTATTTTTATAGATGCTTTGAACACTTGCGGCTCTTTCGATGCTGCAAATACTATTATACAATCGCAGATTGATGCGAAGAAGAATCCAGAGCTGTATGATGACCTGATTCACTTGGCTCAAAGACGGTGGCAATAAAAAAAAGCCCGGCTTTTTGAGCCAGACTTTCTTAAGTATTATATTCGCTGCCGGCGAATGATTAACCTAAATAGGCTTTCAATATTTTGCTTTTAGATGATTTGCGTAAACGACGCAAAGCTTTCTCTTTAATTTGACGCACACGTTCACGGGTCAAACCTATTTTGTCTGATATATCTTCTAATGTATGGGCTACGTTACCATCCAAACCATAATAGTATTTAAGAATATCCTTTTCTTTATCACTTAAGGTTGAGATTACACGATTGATTTCGCGTTGTAATGATTCATTAATCAAACCATTGTCGGGATCAGGCTCATCGTTTTGGTCGAGCACACCTAATAAAGTATTGTCCTCACCTTCGGTAAGCGGAGCATCAATAGATAAATGGCGACCATTGCTACGCATGGCATTTTCAACTTCTATCAATGGTATTTCGAGCATTTCAGCAATTTCTTCGGCTGTAGGCTCACGTTCAAATTTTTGCTCAAGTGCAGCAGCAGCAATGCCAATACGTCCGATTGAACCAACTTTGTTCAAAGGCAAACGAACGATACGGCTTTGGTCGGCCAATGCTTGTAAAATAGATTGACGAATCCACCACACCGCATAAGAGATAAATTTGAATCCACGTGTTTCGTCAAAACGTTTGGCGGCTTTTATCAAACCCAAGTTACCTTCATTAATAAGATCACCTAAAGTAAGTCCTTGATTTTGATATTGTTTAGAAACTGATACCACAAAACGCAAGTTGGCATTCACCATTTTCTCCAAAGCTACTTGGTCTCCTTCACGGATACGACCTGCCAATTCTACTTCCTCCTGGGCATCAATCATGGGCACTTTACTTATTTCGTTTAAGTACTTATCAAGTGATTTGCTTTCGCGGTTAGTAAACTGTTTGGATATTTTAAGCTGCCTCATGTTGATGTATTATAATTATTAATGTATGTATATCTTCCCTAAAAAAGTCTGCAAATTTAATCAATTTTTTCTTCAATACAATAGCCTATTTTAAATAGGCTGAATATTATGCGTATAGGATTAGGAAACTTTTTTTTGGATGATTTAGGTACTGCTAAAATCATGCCTGTTGTCAATAAAAATATTATATATAATAAATGTAGAAACATTGGCTGATACATATGTCCTTACTCAAACTGAATGTCATATAGATTTCTATAGAGTCCACCCTCCTGAGCATATAGTTCGTTATGCGTGCCTTGCTGGGCAACGGTTCCCTTATCTATCACTACAATTTGGTGAGCATTGCGGATAGTACTAAGTCTGTGAGCTATTACAAAGGAAGTTCGTCCCTGCATCAACAAGTCTAATGCTTCTTGCACTACTTGTTCGCTTTCGCTATCGAGGCTACTGGTAGCTTCGTCTAAAATAAGTATTGCTGGATTTTTTAGAATTGCCCTGGCAATTGCAACACGTTGCCGTTGCCCACCCGACAATTGCACACCACGTTCGCCAACAATAGTATTATATCCTTCGGGAAATTGGGTAATAAAATTATGGGCATTTGCTTTTTTTGCAGCTTCCTCCACTTCGTCTTTTGTGGCAGTGGGGCGACCATATAATATATTCTCCCCTATGGTACCGCCAAATAATATAACATCCTGTGGCACCAAGGCCATCTGGCTACGCAAATAAGTGAGCGGGTAATCAGTGCTTGGTTTTCCATCAATTAATATATGTCCACTTTGAGCATTATAAAATCCCAATAATAAATTTGTAACGGTCGATTTGCCTGTACCGCTTGGACCTACAATCGCAATTTGTTGACCTTGCTCTGCGGCAAAAGATATATTGTTTAATACATTCAAATCGGGGCGACTGGGGTAATTGAAAGATATATTTTGAATTGCTACATCGCCACGAAGCCTTGGCTGGTCTTCAATTATTAATTCAGTATCAATGGTCTCTCCTTTCTCACGCAGAATTTCGCGAACACGCTGTGTTGCCCCAATGGTTTTTTGCAATTGACTAAACATATCGGCAAAGCCTGCCATAGTGCCTCCCACAAAACTGGTGAGCACAACAAATTTCACCAAATCACCCACTGATATATCGCCTGCTTGAACTAAGCCGACACCATACCAAACAACAAATCCAATGGCACCAAATACTGAGAAAATAAGTCCTGAAATAAATAATCCCCTAAAGAATGCATTTTGTATAGTTGTCTTCACCACCAAATCCATATTTTTACCGTAGCGGCGGCCTTCATAACCTTCATTCGTAAATGCCTTTACAATACTAATGGCTTGAAATGCTTCGTGCACAATGGTTCCCGTGTCGGCAAGTTGGTCTTGGGCTTCCTTCGATTTTTTGCGGATTCGCACTCCAAACACAACAGCTAAAACTGCTATTACAGGAACCACTGCCAGCATCACCAAAGCCATTTGTGGCGATATATAAAATATAAGCCAAAGGCCGGCAACCAATGTTATAATACCTCTCAGAAATTCAGCTAACATTGATGATATAGCATCCTGAATCTGACTAAGGTCAGCCGTGATGCGACTGCTTAATTCGCCTACCCTACGTTGACTAAAGAAGTTCATGGGCATAGTCAATATTTTTGAGAAAACCGATTTACGCAAATCGGCCAAAGAACGCTCACCTGCTTGAGTGAGCATATATACCCGCATAAAAGAGAATATCATTTGCAAACCAAGTTGACCAATAATGAGGAATAAAACAGTGGTGCGAGAAATTTCGGTAATACCCAGTAAATTTTTTAAAGCTGCAGTCATTTGCCCGCCTGCTACTGCTGTTCCTGCTTGGTGCTTCGGGTCAACTACATCTATCATTAATCCCAATAAAAAAGGGAAAAGCAAGGTTGATAATGCAGAGAGACCTATAAATAAAAGCCCTAGCCAAAAATAGACACGATAGGGTTTTACATAATCGAATACCATGAGCGATTGCCTAAGCGATTCTCGGGTAATTTTTGCTTTCGGCATTTCTTCTTCTTTGCCGTTGGTATTGGTACGTCCTCGTTTTGAAGCCATAGGTTTATTTTCTATTTTACCCCGCCGCGGCGGGATTATTTTATATTTTTTGTCACACTGTCCCGATAGGTATCGGGCTTGTCGAAGTGTTATATTTTTTACATTAGTCAGTCTGGTTTCTGTCAGTCTGAGTTAATCGAAGACAACTCAGATTCACAAATCATTTTTGATGCTGTGCGAAAATATGCATGATGCGTGGCCTTTGCGGAATAAAAATTTTGAAACGTGAAAAATCCCCCCTTAGGCAAATATATAATACCAATATTGTGATTAGTGGAGGCAAGATTTTTTAGTCTAATTTTGAGCCCTCTTTAAAAAAACATCATCACAATAAAAAACAAATTATCCCGTTATAAATAGCATCATGAAAAAAATACTGTATCTCACCTTGGCCATCATAACCATCAATGCTTGTAAAAACGGGAATGACCCCAAAATTATTGGCGATGCAAAATTTTATATTAAGAAAAATGGGCCCAAACCTGTGTATGGAGATAATATTAAAATGGCCTACAAAATGTTTTACATAATGCCCGATGGCACAGAGAAAAAGTTATTCAGGAGTAACGATTCTTTGGATCAAACTATCCTTCTTGAAAGGGATTTTGTTGGTGGCCCCAATGAGTGTGTATTACAAATGAGTGTGGGCGACAGTGCTGAATTTAAAGTGAGTGCCGATTCTGTTTTTAAAATTAACAATATGGATTTCCCAGATTTTATGAAAAAAGGCGACAAAATAAAATTGGTAGTGAAACTGAAAGATGTTTTTCCTCATGGAGGAGGGGACGTAAAAATTCAGCTCGACCCGACTATAAAAGCCAATTAATAATTGATTGGTCTTATCTTTGCAGGCTAAAAATAAAAAAACAAAGTAATGCAAAGAATAGCCCTCATTTTTTTATCAATTATCCTAAACAGTTTCTTTTTATTGGGTCAAAATAAGACCAACACAAAAGCAAAAGTTGCTGCGAAGCCAACCTCAATTAATCAAAAAACCACAATCAAGAAACCCATGTACGACACCATTAATGCTCCGGGAGGACTTCAAATTATTATCACGCAGAAAAACAAAAACCCAAAAGCCGAAGAAGGTGACCAAGTAAAGGTACACTATATAGGCAAACTTACCAATGGCACCGTTTTCGACGAATCAGTGGGAAGAGGGCAGCCGTTTGAATTTATTTTGGGATCGCACATGGTAATAGAAGGTTGGGATCAAGGTATTAAATATTTGGGCAAAGGTGAAAAAGCCACTTTAATAATTCCTGCCGCAATGGGCTATGGCGAAAATGGACAAGGACCGATACCCGGAAATTCTATATTAATATTCGATGTGGAATTGGTAGATGTTGTTAAACCAATTCCTATAAGTTTGGAAGGGAAAGAAGTATTAACTACTGCAAGTGGGATTAAATACTATTATCTACAAAAAGGCAATGGCCGCAAAACAAAAAAGGGTGATAATGTGAGTGTACATTATACAGGCAAATTAATGAAAGGCAAAAAGTTCGACAGTTCGCTTGATAGAGGTGAACCATTCACAGTAGCGTTGGGACAAGGTCGTGTGATACAAGGTTGGGAAGAAGCATTGGCATTGATGAACGTGGGCGACAAAGCAGCGTTTGTAATACCGCCTGCATTGGCTTATGGAACTCGTGAAGTGGGAGGTGGTATTATACCACCGAATTCCACTTTGTATTTTGAAATAGAAGTATTGGATGCTCAAGAAGAAGGAACAGAGACAATAGTGCCCGGTGAGCAACCCACATTTGGGAAATGCCAGTCACATCCTTTGGATGTAGCAGGACAAAAAATTGAAACTACGGCATCAGGACTTCAATATATTATAGTAAAGAAAAGTGGTAGTGGTAAAAAACCTGCTGCAGGACAAACAGTATTTGTACATTATACAGGCAGCTTGGCAAATGGTAAAAAATTTGATAGCTCAGTCGATCGCGGTGAACCTCTTCCCTTCCCTTTGGGTCAAGGCCGTGTTATAAAAGGTTGGGATGAGGGAATTGCTTTAATGGAAGTAGGAGATTGTATTCGTTTGATCATTCCCCCAAATTTGGGATACGGTGCAGCAGATAAAGGGACTATACCTCCAAACTCAACCCTAATTTTTGATTGTGAGTTGATGGGAATACAATAATATTTTTCATTTTAGTAATATAATATAACAGATTTGAAGTATACCAAAACACTTCCATTTTTTCTGTTATTATTATATAATATATGCAGTGGACAAACCATGCAGAAAAGCTTGCTGTGGAAGGTGAGCGGTAATGGTATTAAAAGTGATTGTTATATATTCGGTACGTTTCATTTGGGTGTGAAACCCAATGATAAAACATTGGCTCAATACGATTCACTTATAAATCTTTGCGAAGCATTTTATGGTGAAATGAATTTTGATTCAGTGAACCAAAAAAATATTTTGAAACATGCTTTTTTAAAGGGGCGTGATTTGGAAAGTTGTTTCAAACCCGAGGATTACCAATGGGCTTCAAAGTATTTGTTAGATAGTTTGGATATTGATATTTCTGATTATAAAAAATTCAAACCGGCATTTATTCAAACCATGTTAGCTGCTATGGAACTCATGAAATCGAAGAATGTTGATGATAAAAGTTTTTCCATCGACCAAAAATTATTTTCTTTGGCAAAAGCAAACCATAAAATTTTGCGTGGCTTAGAAACCGATGAGATGCAAGCAGCTATGTTATTTGATGAAACACCTGTGGAGAAGCAGGCTACAAATTTTATAGAGGGGTTGAAAAAAGAAGCGGATGATACAGGGATGATGAATAAATTGCTCATGTATTATAAAGCGGGTGATTTGGAAAACTTAAACAAACTTGCCAATGAGCCAGGGGCAGGAATAGATATGGATATACTTCTTGATAGACGCAACAAAAAATGGGTCGAAATTTTTGTCGACCAAGCCTCTAAGCAAAGTATGTTTATAGCAGTTGGTGCTTTGCACTTGCCGGGTAATATGGGCTTGCTAAACCTTTTGACCAAAAGAGGATATAGGGTTACGGCAGTTATATTAAAATAACTATATAACTACATGAAATATGATATTATAATAATAGGCGGGGGAATAGTTGGATTGGCCACAGGATATCATATTATAAAAAAGAATCCTAGATTAAAAATCGCCATATTAGAAAAAGAGCATGAAGTAGCTTGCCACCAAACGGGGCATAATAGTGGAGTAATACATAGTGGAATCTATTACAAACATGGAAGTAGTAAAGCCATCAATTGTTTGCGAGGTTATGACATGCTTATCGAGTTTGCAAAGCAGTATGATATACCTTATGAACTCTGCGGAAAAATTATCGTAGCCACCAATGAAAAGGAATTACCTGCATTGGAAAATATATATAATAGAGGTATTGAAAATGGATTGAACGGACTGCTCAAAATTACCGAAGAGGAAATTAAGAAATACGAACCCCATTGTGCAGGAATAGCTGGTATTGTAGTACCTCAGACAGGTATCATCAATTACAAAACTGTATCATTGAAGTATGCCGAACTGTATGTAGAGTTGGGCGGTGAAATACATTATAACGAAAAAGTAATTGATATTATAGAGAAAGATTATAATATTATACAAACAGAGAAAAAGGAATTCGAAACAAAATATATAATAAATTGTGCAGGGATTTTTAGCGACCAAATAGCTGCATTAAGTGAAGTGAAATTAGATGTTCGTATCATACCTTTTCGTGGAGAGTATTATATACTTTCTCCTGAAAGGCAATACTTGGTGAAGAATTTAATATATCCTGTTCCCGATCCCAACTTCCCATTTTTAGGAGTTCATTTCACCCGTATGATTGGCGGCGGTATTGAGGCTGGACCCAATGCAGTATTTGCATTTGGAAAAGAAGCTTATAAAAAAACAGATTTTAATTTGAGCGAATTATGGCATTCACTATCATGGCCAGGCTTTAGAAAAGTAGCGATGAAATATTGGAAAACTGGACTTGGAGAATTTTATCGTTCTTTTTCAAAATCTGCATTTACAAAAGCTTTGCAAAGATTAATTCCTGAAGTGCAAAAAGATGATTTGATTCCCGGAGGTTCAGGAATTCGTGCACAAGCCTGCAGTCGTGATGGGCAGTTGCTCGACGATTTTTCTATAGTGGATAAAGGAACTATCATCCATGTACTCAATGCACCATCTCCAGCAGCAACCTCAAGCTTGTCTATTGGGCTTACTATTGCGGAGATGGTGGGAGAGCGGGCTGTAGCTGCGGTAAAGTAAGCAAGTGTTTAAATTTGACAGGATAAATAAGAAAAAATGCATATCTTTGAAAAGATTTTATAAAATTTGTAATTATTTTTAATTTTTATGTTTTTTGTAAAGCGATTAAGCACTTTATTTGCAATAAGTAAAATATGAGTAAACTGCCAAATGCACCATTAGTTGAGGTCATCTTTGAATTGAGATGGAAAGTTGATAAGAACGACGAACTAGTAAAATGTCAGTATCTTCACGGGGATTTGTTTGCAAAAGTCAAAGAAACTTACACATATAGAGAGGCATTAATAGCATCTGATATGCCATTAGAATTTTGTCGCAACTTGCCAACTCATAGATTTAGAGTTGCAAAAGATGAGTATCCACTGATACAAATTGGTCCAGGTGTAATGACTGTTAATACTATTGATTCAAAATATATTTGGGAAGATTATGAAACTCAAATAATAAATACAACAAAGAATCTTATAGATGATGTATATAAATTTAGACCAGAACAGAACATAACTCTCATTTTGCAATATTTTGATATATTAGAGTTTTCGTTTTCTGAAGAAGATGTCTACAGTTTTTTATCAGATAATTTAAATATTAGTA
>JAWXAU010000139.1 GCA_034439655.1 Bacteroidota bacterium
AGAAAGGGACTAATCCCCCCGCATCCCGATAATTATCGGGATTAAGCGGGGCTTTCGGGATGTAGTTCGGCATTACCATTCTACAAACCAAATCCGCCAAAGGCGGAGAACCATTATAGTTTAAGAAATGGTATAACAATAAAAAGCCCGATGTTAATTATAACACCGGGCTTTTTATATAATAAGTCCTATATTAGGTTCTAAAATTACTAGCGTTTTAACACAATGGTTTTAGAGTTTTTACCAACTGTTACCAATGCTTCATCATCGCAAGTGCCATTACCGAAATCAATGCTGCGGTCGGCCTTTCCTGCTGCGGTAAATGTAATAACGCCTTTGGTTACACGAGATTTGACACAACTAAAATCAACAATTAAGGGAGCAGTAATACTCATGGTATAAGCAATTCCACCGCGGTTGGTTCCGCTTGCACTTCCATTAATTTCATATTTATCGTCGCTCAAAATGAAGGGTGTTATTGCACCTGCGGTCATTTTGCGTGTACGGCTGGTACTCCACGTAATGGTGCCTCCGCCATTGGCTATCGTGATTTTGCCATTCTTAACTTCAATTGTCCAAGTAAGAGGAGCGGTGCAAGTTACAGTTTTGGTTAGTTCTACTTTGTTATCGTTTACATAAAAGTCCTGTGTAGTTGCAGTCATTATAGAGCCTACAGTACGAAATTTGCCACTATGTGTAATAATAATTTTACCCCTGCGGTTTTTGCCATCATTGCAGGCACAGTTTACCGGTCCAAAGTCGATTATTGCTTTTTTAGGATTGGAGTTAGAATCTATTGTTACTGTTGCACAAGGGCCAGTTAATGTTTCTGCATCTCCAGTTTTTAAATACTCACTTCCATGGGTAACCGCATCGTCACTTTGCTTAAAAATGTCGTTCTCGGTTGCTTCAGCCAGTGATTGGTCTTCGGTGGTAGTGGTATCATTGCTGTCCCACTTTTCTCTTTTACAAGCGTTGAATGTAATGGCACTAAATACGGCCAACATAAGGGTTGTTTTTAAAATGTACTTTTTCATGGTTTTAATAATTTATTTATTTGTGGGTATGATACTAAAGACAAAGCGTGGTTTAATTACGTTGCACGTTCAAATTGCAAAACTATGGTAATGATTTGAAAAATAATATTTTATAATTATTAATAAATCCTATATGACAATTACTTTACAAAATATTTAAAGTTTTTCTGATGGATTGAGTCTTTAATAGACATTCTTCGTACTCACTTAATGCATTGGCTTCATAAGTAATGGCACTGCCCGCATGAAAAGATAAATATTTACTTTCGGCATTATATATAATACTCCTTATAACTACATTAAAATCAAAGTCGCCAGTGGGTGTTATATAACCCAATGCTCCTGAATAGAAACCACGCTTGCTGTCCTCGTATTTTTCAATAAGCTCCATGGCTTTTATTTTGGGGCAACCAGTCATACTGCCCATGGGAAAAGCGTTTCTGATAATATTATATATGTTTATTTCTGGATTGGCTTCTGCGGTAACTGTAGAAATCATTTGATGCAATTTTTCAAAAGTAGCTATACCAAATAATTCTTCAACTTTCACACTTCCTGCTATACTACTTTTGGCCAAATCATTTCGCATCAAATCAACTATCATCACATTTTCGCTGCGTTCTTTTTCGTTGTGATATAATTCTTGCTTGAATTGTTCGTCTTCTTTTTCATCTTTGCCTCTTTGTATTGTACCCTTTATAGGCTGGGCAATAAGTTTATTATTTTCTTTTTTCAAAAAACGCTCCGGACTTGCACACAACAAATGATAATGGGTATGCGACAGAAAACCTGCAAATGGCGTAGGACTTGTGCTATTTAGCTTTTGCCAAGTTTCAAATGGATTTATGATAATATCTTTGGCATAGAACTCCATACAATAATTCAATTCATATACATCGCCATCTATAATATGTTGTTTTATTTTTTCAAAACTTTGTATATATCTTTCTTGAGTTGTGCGTTCGTGCAATTGTATGTTTTTTGTGGTGAAGTAATTCTTTGGAGTATAATATAATTCTTTTAGTTGTGCTTCATCACCTTTCAAGAACTTAAGCCCGTCAACCGTTTCAGCTATTACTACTTGGGGTTTAAAGAATATGATATCTGGTAAATCGCTGCCATCATAATTGTCGGATTGTAATTTTTCAATTTCGTTTTTTAAATCATAACCTAGGCAACCCATCCACCAATCATTATGATACTTCTGTTGCAATTTTTCAAAAGCATTTCCTTCATTATCTATAATAATTTCTTCCACGCCAAATCCACCCAACCATTCATAAGTACGATATCCGCAAGCATTCTGCTTATTATTATTATCGAATATACAAACAGTTTCAATGCCCGGAATGAGATGGTAAAGTTCTTCTTTGCTAATCATTTTTGCGGATTAAAATATTCATATACCAATTTTGCTTTTGCTTTTCCCACCAAGCCATCCAGCTCATCAATAGCTGCTTCTTTTATCTTTTTTACCGAACGAAAATATTTCAATAATTTCTCGGCAGTGGCGTCCCCTATCCCTTCTATATCTTCCAATTCAGTAGCTAAAGTTCCTTGATTGCGTAGCTTGCGGTGAAAGGTAATACCAAAGCGGTGAGCCTCGTCTCGCAATTGTTGTATGGTTTTTAGCGTCTCCGATTTCTTGTCAATATATAAAGGTAATTCATCGCCTGGATAATATAATTCTTCCAGCCTTTTAGCAATACCTATAATAGGAATTTTTCCAAATAAATCTAATTTTTGCAACGCATCCACTGCCGAACTTAATTGCCCCTTTCCACCATCAACTATTATAAGTTGCGGCAAAGGCAATTTCTCCTCCAACACCCTTGAATAGCGGCGTGTAATCACTTCGTGCATGGTGGCAAAATCATCGGGACCTACAACAGTTTTTACTTTATAATGCCGGTATTCTTTTTTTGCAGGCTTGGCATCTATAAAACAAACCATCGCACTTACAGGATATGCTCCTTGAAAATTAGAATTATCAAAACAGTCGATACGCTTAGGTGGATGTGGCAATCGCAGATCTTTTTGCATTTGAGCCAATATTCTATCCGAACGGACATCGGGATTTACTTTCTCATACTGTGCTAATTTATCACGCTTAAAGTATAATACATTTTTAAGCGACAAATCCAATAATTTTTTCTTATCACCTACTTTTGGAACGGTGAATATAATATTTTGATTCTCGAGTTCTATTTCAAAAGGGACTACAATTTCTTTAGAGGTATTTCCATAACGGTTTTGAATCTCTGCAATGCCCATTTGCAATAACTCTTGCGTGGTTTCATCAATTTTCTTTTTCAGTTCTATCGTTTGTGCTTGTATAATCATTCCGTTAGCCACACGCAAAAAATTGATAAATGCAAAATTCTGTTCTTCCGCAATAGAAAATACATCAAGGTTCGTAATACTTTGACTCACAATTGTGGACCGACCTTGATACTCCAACAATTTGTTATATTTTAGTTTGAGTTGATGTGCCTCTTCAAATTTAAATTGCTCGGCCGCAGTGGCCATTTGCTCTTTTAAAATATATAATACTTCACTCACATTTCCTTTCAGTATTTTGGCAATAGCTTTTATTGAAGCCATATAATCTTCTTCACTTTGGTAACCCTCACAAGGGCCTTTACAATTGCCAATCTGATATTCCAAACAAATCTTAAATTTCTTCGCTTGTATACTTTCTTCCGTCAAATTCAAATTGCAATTTCGCAGTGGATATATAGCTTTTACCAAATCAAGTATAGTATACATCATTTCTACAGATGCATACGGACCATAATATTCTGCCCCATCCCTAAACAATCTTCGTGTTGGAAAAAGTTTGGGAAAACGTTCATTGGTTATTTTGATAAATGGATAAGTTTTATCGTCCTTCAAACTCACATTATATCGTGGTTGATATTGTTTGATTAAGATATTTTCAAGCAACAGAGCATCATACTCGGTATCGACAATCGTAAACTCAATTTTATCAATAAGAGAGACCAATCTTTTGGTTTTATTGCTCTCGTAATGTTGTTTGGTAAAATAGCTACTCACCCGCTTCTTCAAGCTTTTGGCTTTACCAATATATAATAGTTCACCCTCCGCATCGAAGTATTTGTATATGCCCGGCTTCAAGGGCAGGGAACTTATAATTTGCTTAAGAGAATCTTGTGCTGGCAAGGTTAGTTATGGTTTTGCAAAAGTATATAATAATTGTGGAGTGTTGAGGGGAAAGTTTTGAAAAGTAATTATTGAATTATTTGTTTGTTAGCTTACCATTGTAATACAATAAACTAAAATTACTATGCTTTACGGTACTGTAAATATAGGCTGTACCCGAGCCGATTTGCAATCGGCTTGAGAAAGGGAATGAATTTAGAACCCAATAAATATAGTCTGGTTAAAAACCAACAACCAAGCTCGGGTTATGGATAATAAGTAAAGCAACAAACTAAAATGAGCAGACAAAGCACAACGTAAAAAGAACAACGTAGGCATACCTGCACATACCCCGATGTAGCGATTCAGTTGTTCTTCGCCGCGGCGAAGAAGCTTTACGTATCTATCAAAGTTTACAGAAGTGCTTCGATCCCGATAGGTATCGGGACGCCACCTTCTGGTAGTTGCGAAACGGTAGCAGTAATTGTAAAAGACGACAGAACAACTATAAACGACTGGCAGAACAAACATACTACAATTATTTGACTGAATATTGTAATATTGCAAACAATATAGTGGAGACCAGCATCCACTTAAAAAAACGGGGCGAAACCGAAAAGCCTTACGAGTAGGAAAAAAATAAAACAAATAAAAAATGGTAACAGTAATTCTAACTCACGAAGTGAAAAACTTCTCAGAATGGAAAAGAGCTTTTGATGCAGATGACTCTAATCGTCAACAAGCGGGTGTAAAAATAAACGGAGTTTATAACTCTATTGATAATCCTAATGTTGTAACAATTATCTCTGAATTTCCAAGTGCAGAAGCACTTAGCGGAATGATGTCAAATCCAGACATGAAAGCTACAATGGAAGCAGCTGGCGTAATTGGTGTGCCAGAAGCAAAGATTCTGAACAAATTATAATTGTATAAGTATCCAGTAAAATGCTGGTTAAATAAAACGGGACGGAAATGCTTAATAATATGGCCGTCCTTTTTTAATTTTTTTTTTTTCGAGCACATCAAGACATCGAACCTTGAATAGATTTAACACGACCAGAAAAAACAACGAACCGCTAACAGCACCTAAAAAAAAATGGCGGTGTAAGTGCGAATACAAACAGTTGTGCTACTAATAAAGTTTGTTGGGTATAGACAGTTTTGTGGTTAATGAAAATTTAGTTTTTATAATCATCCCGATAGCTATCGGAAGTGGTAAAAAATACCGCCCCTCTTGTAAGCAGCAAAACGTTAGTCAGAATTGTAAAAAGACAAACCTCAACAATATAAACAGATAAAAATGAACCAAAGAATAGAACAATTAAAAAAGGCAATTGAGCCTTTACGACAAGAAATTATTAATCATAAAGTTTATTCAAAAATCAACGACATTGACGACCTTAAGATTTTTATGCAGCACCACATTTTTGCAGTTTGGGACTTTATGTCTTTGCTTAAGACCTTACAAAACAACTTGACTTGCACAACAGTTCCTTGGTTTCCAAAAGGTACGGCAGACACTCGACACCTTATCAATGAAATTGTATTAGGCGAAGAATCAGATGTAGATTTAAGTGGACAAAGAAAAAGTCATTTTGAGTTATACATAGACGCTATGAATCAATGTGGAGCAGACACTCGACAAATTGAAATGTTCATTGAAGAAATGAAACTGACTGGAAATTTTGAAAAGGCTTTTAATATTTCAAAAGCACCACAACAAGCTCAAGAATTTGTTGACTTTACCTTTAAAATTATATCAAGAAAAAAGGATTATTTACAATCAGCTATATTCACTTTTGGTCGTGAGGACTTAATTCCAGGAATGTTCATTTCGATAATTAATGAAATTCATAAAAATTTCCCTAATGAAATTTCAATCTTTAAATATTACATTGAAAGACATATAGAAGTTGATGGCGACCATCATAGTCATCTTGCTTTGCAAATGACAGCAAATCTTTGTGGTAATAATGAGCGATTTTGGATAGAAGCAGAAAAAGCGGTAGTACAATCGTTAAAGAAAAGAATAGGATTATGGGACGGAGTATACAAACAACTGATAGAGAGAACAACTACTGCTAACAGCTAAGGTTTCGTTGCGTCCAACGGACGAACGATGAAACCTATGATGCACGGAATCCCGATAGGCATCGGGATCGTTTTTATTTTATAGGGATTGGGGTTAATACCATTCCTTAAACTATAATAGTTCTCTGCCTGTGGCGGATTAATTTTGTAGAATGGTAATGCCGAACTACATCCCAAAAGCCCCACTTAATCCCGATAATTATCGGGAT
>JAWXAU010000140.1 GCA_034439655.1 Bacteroidota bacterium
AATCAACCCTTTATCTTTAATTACAAAGCCTATAAATAAGGTAATAATATTATGACCAATTAGAACTAATGGGCTTAATAATAGAAGAGTAATATCATCAAAACCTTTGCTAGTTGCAAGTAAAAGAACACTTAAAAAAATTAAGTAAATATCAAATGTTTAACAAATTTAGGTCTTGGTTTCATCTAGGCAAATATAGCCTTTAATATCATTCCATTCAGGTTCTTCAGCTACTTCAAAAAAAACCATGACGCTTAAATGACAATATTTAAATCATATCCATTACATTTGCCAAATCTTTAATTTAAATTAACCAAAAACTAAAATCATGAAAAAAATTATTCTTAGAATTGTTGCAGTATTAGGCGTTATAATCATTGGATTGGTCGTCTTTATTTTTGCATCGTGGGACAAAAAATTTGATGCCCCATTTCCTGATATTAAAGCCAGTAAAGACTCTGCAGTAATTGCACGAGGTCGCTATTTAGCTTTTGGTCCTGCCCATTGTGGAACCTGCCATGTGCCCATGGAAAAATATAAGGATGTAGAAAATGGCGAACAAATACCATTGAGCGGCGGCTGGGAGTTGTCTATTCCCCCGGGAACTTTTAGAGCACCTAATCTCACACCCGATATGGAAACTGGGATAGGCAAATTTAGTGATGGCGAGATTGCCCGTGCTTTGCGTCACTCGGTTAAACATGATGGTAGTATTATGTTTCCATTTATGCCTTTTCAAGATATAAGCGATGATGACCTCACCGCAATAGTTTCGTTTTTGAAATCGCAGCCCGCTGTGAAAAATGAATTGAAAAAAAGTGAACTTACGTTTTTAGGGAAAGCAATAATGGCTTTTGGAGGAATAACACCCACGCCCCCAATGGGTACACCACCTAAATCGGTAGTAATAGATACGAGCAAAGAATACGGTTCATACCTAGCCAACAGTGTGGCTAACTGCGTAGGATGCCATACTGAGCGAGATTTAAAGACAGGTAAATTTACAGGCCGTCCATTTGCGGGTGGTTTGCGTTTACCTCCAGATCCATACTCTGAAGGTTATTCATTTATGACCCCAAATATTACACCTGATAAAGAAACGAGTATTATGGCAGCTTGGGACGAACAGGGTTTTGTTGATAGGTTCAAAACGGGAGGACGCATTCGCAAAGGATCGCCCATGCCTTGGGGTGCTTTTTCCAGAATGAACGAAATGGATATAAGAGCTATATATCGTTATATCCATACAGTAGATGCAGTTAATAATAAAATATCGAAGGTTGTTTTTGCACCTGGAGAGAAATTCCCTGACTAGTAATACGAATTCTTAAACTAAAAGTCCAAAGACTATTATAGCTTTTAGAATGGTGACGCCGAACTACAGCCCGAAAGCCCCGCTTAATCCCGATAATTATCGGGATTAAGCGGGGGGGTAGTCTCTTTCTTTTGGACTATTATATATTGAGTTTCGGTATAATTTCTTCGCCAAATCATTTGCAATCTCAATAGTTTCAGCAAATGTTCTTCATTGTGCTACCAAGCCTTGAATGCTATCGCAAGTTGCTAGATAATATCCTTCAGGTAGTTTTTCTATATGCAAGTTGATTATTTTTTCCATCTGCTATTTTAATTTAAATGTTATAAATTTAATAGATTTAGATCCTGAAAAAGTTTGAAAGATGAAAGTGGAAATCCTATTCCCCCTTCAACCACTTGCCCAACCACTCAAAATATACTCGTTGCCATAATATACTATTTTGTGGTTTACTTACCCAATGGTTCTCATCGGGGAAGTAAAGGAAACGACTAGGTATATTGCGGCTTTGGGCTGCAGTAAATGCTTCCATTCCTTGGCCAATGGGTACACGAAAATCTTTTTCATTATGTATGATAAGAATAGGAGCATCCCAGTTTTTTACAAAGTTGTGTGGTGAAAACTTATTATAGTTTTGTGGATTGTCCCAGTACGAACCTTTTTGGTCGTTTTTGGCAAAGAACATTTCCTCCGTAGTGCCATACCAACTTTCCATATTGAACATACCGCAATGCGATATAAAACATTTGAAACGTTTGTTATGATGACCTGCCAACCAATAAGCACTATAACCACCAAAGCTTGCACCTACGCATCCGAGGCGGTCTTTATCTACATATTTCTCTTTACTTAAAGTATCAATTGCTGAGAGATAATCATTCATACATTGGCCACCATAATCACCAATTATTTGGTCGTTCCATTCTTTGCCAAAGCCTTGCAGTCCGCGGCGATTGGGTGCTACTATAATATATCCATTAGATGCCATAATCTGGAAATTCCAACGGTAACTAAAAAACTGCGATAAGGGGCTTTGGGGGCCGCCTTGGCAGTATAATAATGTAGGATATTTTTTTGCTTTGTCAAAATCGGGAGGATATATAACCCAGGTTAATATATTTTTCCCATCGGTGGCTTTTACCCATCGTTTTTCTATTTTGCCCAATTTTTGTTTGCCCCATAACTCATCGTTTACATGCGATACACGGGCTTCTTCGCCTTTGTCGATAGTAATAGTATATAACTCCGTGGGCATACTCATACTTTGTTTACTACCCACTAATGTTTTTTCATCTTGCCATTCTACGCTTAAATAATCGTGATCGCCCTTGGTGATTTGTTTAATTTTTTTCTTTTTGAATTCGTAACTATATATTTGTTTGGTGCCTTCAGTAATAGCTATAAAATATATATGTTGTCCATTAGGGGCTATGCAAAAATTATCTACGCTTCTATCTAATGTTGCTGTGATTTCATATTTATCTTTCTTATCAAAATCGTAGCACATCAAGCGGTTCTTGTCGCTCTCGTAACCTGGAGTTTCCATGCTCAACCAAAATAGTTTTTTACCATCGCTGCTGTATTGTGGGTCTTGGTCGTAGCCTGTCATACCATCGGTAAGGTTACTCGTAACTTTGGTATCCATATCGAAACGGAAAAGATCGCTATTGGTGGAGTGGGCATACTCAGTTCCTGAATTTTTTTTGCAGGTATATATAATATTTTTCCCATCGGGACTCCAACATATTTGCTCCTCGCCACCCATGGGCTGCACAGGGCTTTCGAAGCGTTGGTCTTTCATAATATCATAAGGAGTTCCCGTAATGAGTCCACTATCATACTTCACATAAAATACATGACTATAGCTTTCATCTTCCCAGTGATCCCAATGTCGGTAGGCGAGGGCATCAATAATTTTTGCTTTCACATTGGGCAGGTCGGGGTATTGTTCGTTAATTGTTTGGTCGAGTTTAACCTCCATTATTAGCATCAAATGTTTTCCATCGGGCGAATAGCTAAAGCCATTCACATCGTCTTCGTAATTGGTTACTTGGCGTCTATTGCTGCCGTCAGTTTTCATTTCCCATACTTGAGCCTTGCCGCTTTTGCTCGATATAAAACCAATACGCTTGCCATCGGGCGTGTATTTGGCCGAACTCACATTATAAGTAGAATCTGCCATTACCTTAGGTGTAGATGTGGCACTAAAACCAATTTTATATAAAGTATTTGCACCCTTATTCAGCTTCACATCATAGCGTTTTACTGCATAAAGCAGCATTTTTTTATCGGGCGAAAGGCGAGGCTCGTTCACACGACCAAGTTTCCAAAGAGTTTCGGGTGTTATCATATTTTGTGCGTTCGTGAATTGATAGCAAAAACAAAAGAAAAAAACAATACGGGAAAGTTTCATAAAGTGCGTAAAATTGTGGGGTCAAAAATAAACCCAAATTGAGCAATTAACAATTTTCAATATATATTGTTAAATATGTGATAAAGAGGAATGAAGCAATATGATAACAATTGATTTAACAAATAAGAACGCTGTGGTATGTGGTTCCACACAAGGAATTGGCCTTGCGACTGCTCAGCAAATGGCGATGGCAGGAGCAACGGTCACTTTGGTAGCCCGCAACAAAGAAAAGTTGGAAGAAGCCCTACAAACCTTGGATACCAAAGTAGGTCAAGTACACAATTATATAGTTGCTGATTTTGCCCAACCTGTTTTTTTGCAAGAGAAAATAGAAGAATGGGCCGAGACACATGCCTGCCACATACTTGTAAACAATACAGGAGGACCCGCAGCGGGCAAAGCCATAGATGCCGAACCTATGGATTATGTGAATGCTTTTAAACAGCATTTATTGTGTAATCAAATATTGGTGCAAGCCCTCTCGAAAGCTATGAAAGAACATGGCTATGGTCGTATTATAAATATAATAAGTACTTCAGTTAAACAGCCATTGAAAGGATTGGGTGTATCGAATACAATCCGTGGTGCAGTAGCCAGTTGGGCAAAAACTTTAGCGATGGAATTAGGCCCATTTGGAATTACGGTAAATAATGTATTACCCGGTGCAACAAGTACCGAAAGATTGGAAACTATTATACAAAATAAATCGAAAAATAGTGGTGCAGATATAGATAAAGTAACACAAGAAATGCTCGCTGAAATTCCTGCAGGACGATTTGGAAATCCTACTGAGATTGCGAATGCAGTTACTTTTTTAGCAAGCCCGTTAGCTGCTTACATCAATGGAATTAATGTGCCTGTGGACGGGGGTAGGACGGGGTGTTTGTAATATATTATAAAGTAGTTAGCCAGCCGCGGCGGGAATTATAAAGTAGCTGACGCCAGATTATTGCGTGATTTTTTAGAATGGAAGCTGCCTGCGTTCACCCTCCTGTAGGTATTTTTCCGAGGGCTATCGGGATTAACGAATGCTGGAAAGGGACTGTCTATTATTCACATACAAAGATAGCCGCTTCAGAGACTCTCTTTTCGTTATACCCCACAAGTTGTGCACTAAGGTCGAACACTTGTGGGAACAATGTATAGTTTCTATCTAATTCTCAACCAAAGTTCCAGTTCATTTTTAGACCTATCAACCGCTAGCCAAGTATTTATTTTGTCAATATCTCGTTTATCGTAAGCAGATAAATATTGAATATGAATTTGCTCCCCTTTTTTTAAGTCAGGTATAATTGTACTGAAACCATTCTCTTGAGCTAGCGTAATTGGATGAGAAATATCGATATTCGCTGCAAGTCTTATTGGTAGCCAATCGTCGGCTGTTGCTCTATTGTGCATCATATCCCCATCTTCGGTTCCGATATGCAAAGTCCAATCATTATTATATATTTCTATTGCATCTAAATGTTCTCCATTGGCAGAATCTAATTCTACATTTGTATCTCCTTTTTCAAAGAAACAATAGGTCTCAATAATCTCAGTAAGTTCATTAGTTTTTTCAATTCTCCAAATCCATGCACTTGAGTCGGCAACGGTTACTTCATGATTAAGCTTAAATTCGATTATTTCGATTTGATGTGCTCCAGTTTTTAAAATTTCCGATTTACCATTTTTATAAATCGTGCTTTCAATCTGTACAATATCACTAACGCCTGATTGTAAACCGCAATGCACTATACCCAATGGTGTTTTAAAGGTTTTTTCCAATATTTTCAATATAGTACTTCCTCCATTTTCTCCAAACTAAAAGCTTTGGGTTTATCAGCAAATAATACTTTGGTTTTGTCCCAAGTCGTTTTAAAAAGTTCTGAATTTCTATACACATTTAAGCAATCTTCATTATCCCAAATGCTATAAGTATATAATATATTTTTTTTTGTCGCATCTCTATGCAATTCCAAATGATTACAACCTTCAAAATTGCGTATAAAACTTTTCGAACGGTTAAATACTTCTTCTATAAAGTAATCAACTTCAGTATGTTTAAAGGTCATCTGCACGATTCTAACTATCATATATTTATTTGCGGCTTTATTGATGTCAGTCTTAGCGTATTCGAAGACTAAAACTCTATAATAACTTTCATACCCAATTCCATACCCAATAATCCAGATGCATTTTGTTTGTTGAGTGCTATTTCCATATAATCGGAACTATTGAAGAATATTACCAGTTCTGTTTCGGGGCGGTCGTTATAATGTGTTTGCAAGGTATTATGGGTATCGTGTTTGCGGAGGTAAAGTGTGAATTTTCTGACACCAATATTCTTATCGAAATAGGCTTTGCTTATATTGGTATGCAGATTCCCAAACCCATCTACATGCATTACATGGCCTGTGAGCATATTGCCCGCTAGGGAAGGCATATCATATTTCTCGTTTAGGTTTATATAATCTTTGGTGGCCTTTGCAAAATCATCGGGGTGATTTCCAGCACTAAGCTTCTGTGCAAATTCGGCAGCCAGATTTATATAATTAAATGGAGATTCTTTAGTATTGCAAACCCATACATTTTCTATATTATCAAGCATTGAAATAAATCCATTATTGCTACTTATAATATATTGTTCATTTGCAAGGGCTATTAATATTTGTTTATCCTTTTGGTCACTATTTATATAATTGATATGGATACTGCCTTTGGGAAACTTAGAAAAAGAAATATTGAGTAAATAGGCTCCAGGAGCCAATTCGAAGTTTTTAACTTGATTGCATAATTCAATAATTTGCAAATCGTTAGCCCGCGAAAGCAAAGCTGCCTTGGCCCATGCACTATACACAGATTCGTTTTGCCAGTCGCTTAACAAAGAAATGATTTGCACTTGGAAAGATTTATAATTACTTTTGGGGCAAAATTAACCCAATAACACTCACCATATATTAAAACATTTACCACAAATTGAACGAAATTGAAATCATGCTCGATGAGGTGAACCCCTCCGACTTTCTTGGTGTGAACAACGCCAACCTTAAAATTATTCAAGCCGCATTTCCCAAAGCCAAAATTTTTAGCCGTGGCAACCAACTAAAAATTGTGGGCGACGACAACGAAATTTTGGACGTAAAAGAAAAGATAGCTCACCTCATTTCTCATTTGCTAAAAAAAGGTTCGCTCACCGAAACCCATGTTGCTGATTTGCTAAACCACAAACCTGATGCTGACCCCAGTCCCAATGCCAATACCGATAAGGATGTGTTGGTATTTGGCCCCAATGGCAAGGTGATAAAAGCCCGTACGCCCAACCAACTTAAAATGGTGGAAGCCATGGAGCACAATGATATATTGTTTGCTATTGGCCCCGCAGGTACTGGCAAAACTTATACTGCTGTGGCTATTGCGGTAAAGGCACTCAAAAACAAAGAAATAAAACGTATCATATTAGCTCGTCCCGCTGTGGAAGCAGGGGAGAGCCTAGGCTTTTTGCCAGGTGATATGAAGGAGAAAATAGATCCCTACCTGCGTCCTTTATATGATGCATTGGATGATATGATTCCTGCCGAAAAATTAAAACAATATATAGAAAGTCGTGTCATTGAAATCGCACCCATGGCTTTTATGCGTGGCCGCACTTTGGATAATGCTTTTGTAATACTTGATGAGGCCCAAAACGCAACCGAGCTTCAGTTAAAAATGTTCCTTACCCGCATGGGACCTCATGCCAAGTTTATCATCACCGGCGACATCACGCAGATAGATTTGCCTAGACAACACCAATCAGGTTTACCAAGTGGTATAAATAGATTGAAAGATATTAATGGAATAAAAATTATTACACTTACCATGGAAGATGTGGTGCGACATCGATTGGTAAGAGAAATAATAAAAGCATATAGTAATACCGACGACCGTAAATAATTGTCAAGAATTAGTTCATTTGCCCACCATTTTATCACTGCCAAAAAAAGAGGGCACGGAGTACATTCGCCCTTTGTATACGATTTGGCTACCAAGGTAATTGGTGATAAGCGGAACCATGAGGCTTATCTTTTGCCCGAAGATTATTATAATGAAACTCGTAATAATTCTCAAAATATATCACATATAGAATTGGGTGCTGGGCAGCAAATAAACAAGAAAATTAAAATATCAGATATCGCATCACGCTCTGCAATCACACCCAAGTGGGGTAGGTTGCTTCATCGATTGGTGAAATTTTCTCATCCAACTATGGCAGTAGAATTGGGCACTTCACTAGGTATTGGCTCCTTATATATTTCAACTGCACTCTATGGTGATGCAAAGCTTTTTACTTATGAAGGAAGTCCCCAAATTGCAGCGTTTGCCGAGAAAAATTTTGAACGGCTTGATCAAGAGGATACCATTACTATATTTAAAGGGAATATCGATGATACATTTCCGCAAACAGAAGGTTTAATTGATAGAATAGATTTCGCATTTATTGATGCGAATCATAAGTTTACACCTACTATCAAATACTTTAGTTGGTTGGCTCAGAAATCGCACAATGATACAATGATAGTTTTGGATGATATACACTGGAGTAGCGAAATGGAGCAAGCTTGGCTCGAAGTTCAGCATTTGCCCGGTGTAACAATTACTATAGATTTATATCGTTTTGGCTTGGTGTTTTTCAAAAAGGATCAAGCTAGAGAGCATTTTAAGTTATGGGTATAAACCAATGTCAGTCTGTCTGCCGCGGCGGACAGACTGACAACACGTAAATTGCCCAATAATATATAACATAATGAAACTACATACCATACATACAGGATTTTTCAAACTCGACGGAGGAGCCATGTTTGGCATCGTACCCAAAACCATTTGGCAAAAACTAAACCCACCTAACGAAAACAATATGTGTACCTGGGCCATGCGTTGTTTGCTTATTGAAGATGAAAATAAACTCATTTTAATTGACAACGGAATAGGAAATAAGCAAAGCGAAAAATTCTTCAGTTATTACCACTTGAGTGGTGACTTTTCTTTGAAAAAATCGCTTTCAGATTTGGGTTTTTCCACTGCAGATATCACAGATAATTTTTTGTCGCACTTGCATTTCGACCATGCGGGTGGTGGTATTGAGTGGAATGATGATCGAACAGGATATCAAACCACTTTCAAAAATGCAACTTACTGGACGTCTAAAAAACATTGGGCAAATGCATTGGATTCAAACCCCAGAGAGAAGGCATCTTTCCTAAAAGAAAACTTGTTGCCTATGGAAGAATCAGGTCAGTTAAAGTTTGTGGATGATGGGCATGATTTGCCTTTTGAAATATTCCATTCCGATGGGCATACACATGGAATGATGGTAGCCATGATCCCTTGTAAAGATACAAAAGTTTGCTTCGTGGCCGATTTATTTCCTTCCATGCATCATATTCCTGTAAATTATAATATGGGCTATGATATAGAGCCACTATCTATTATGAAGGAGAAGAAAGCGTTTTTAGACATGGCCACATCAAACAATTGGGTGCTGTTTTTTGAACACGACCCTCTGAATGAATGCTGCACTGTGGAGCTAACAGAGCGAGGTTATAAGCCGAAAGAAATTTTTAAACTATCAGAATTATAAAGGAGGATTTTCCTCTTCTTTCTTTTCTTCTTCTGCTTTAGGGATAGGAGGTAGGGCTTCCAATTCGGGCTGTATAGCACCATTTACAAATTCATCATAAGAAGTTTTTTGATGGAAGGGGCGTTTGCCTAATATCTCTTCCAAATCATATTGGAAAATAACCTCTCTTTTCAAAAGTTCATTTGCTACTTTCTCGAGTGAATCACGCTTCTCGTTCAATAAATTCTTGGTACGTTGGTATGCTGCAGAAATCATTTCACGAACTTGTTCATCAATAATCTCAGCAGTTTTTTCACTATATGGTTTGGTAAATCCGTATTCGTTATTCGGGTCGTAGAAGTTCACATTACCTACTGCATTGTTCATTCCGTACATGGTTACCATGGCATAACAAGTTTTGGTAACACGTTCCAAATCGTTTGATGCACCAGTTGAAATTCTGCCAAAAACTATATCTTCAGCTACTCGACCACCTAAGGTCATACATATAGTATCGGTAAGTTGTTCGGTAGTATATAAATATTGTTCCTTGGGTAAGTACTGGGCATAACCTAATGCAGCTACACCTCGAGGCACAATTGATACTTTTACTACAGGGTCGGCATGTTCCAAGAACCAACCACTAATAGCATGTCCAGCTTCGTGATAGGCGATAATTCGTTTCTCTTCGGGCGATATAATTTTATTTTTCTTTTCAAGCCCACCAATTACACGGTCGATGGCATCATGAAAATCTTGCATTTCAACACACTCTTTATTATTACGGGCAGCTATCAAAGCCGCTTCGTTACAAACGTTTGCTATATCAGCACCAGCAAAACCAGGGGTTTGTGCTGATAATCTTTTTGGGTCAATATCATCTCCCAATTTCAAAGGTTTCAAATGCACCTTGAATATATGCTCACGACCATTCAAATCGGGGCCATCAATTGATATCTGCCTATCGAACCTACCTGGACGCATCAATGCCGAATCTAAAATATCGGGACGGTTGGTAGCCGCTAGTATAATAACTCCCGAGTCGGTACCGAAACCATCCATTTCTGTAAGAAGTTGGTTTAGGGTATTTTCACGTTCATCGTTTCCTCCTTGCACCATTGAGCGGCCACGGGCACGGCCAATAGCATCTATTTCATCAATAAATATAATACAAGGTGCTTTCTCTTTTGCTTGGCGGAATAAATCCCTCACACGCGATGCACCCACACCTACAAACATCTCCACAAAATCGGAACCGGAGAGTGAGAAGAAAGGTACATTGGCTTCACCTGCAACGGCTTTCGCCATCAAGGTTTTGCCAGTGCCCGGAGGGCCAACAAGCAAAGCACCTTTGGGAATTTTGCCGCCGAGCTTGGTATATTTAGTTGGATTTTTAAGGAAGTCAACAATCTCCATTACTTCTACTTTTGCTTCCTCCAAACCTGCCACATCGGCAAAGGTTACATTTACTTTGGTATCCTTGTCGAACAAGGTAGCTTTCGATTTGCCAATATTAAATAATTGGCCTCCGCCTCCGCCTCCGCCGCCCACTCTACGCATAATAAATATCCAGGCACCAATAAATAGTGCCCCATATATTAAATATAAAAATAGGGAGGAGTCTGATTCTTCAATACGTTTGGGTTCAATCTTTTCATTTTCTTGGTAGCCATATTCTTCCTGTGCTTTGCCAAGGTCGGTTAAAAACTTTTCGGGATTTATAAGATCCATATAATACTGCGGACCTGTAGATTCTTGTTCTTTTAAATCATTATAACGACTTTCTTTTAAACGCTCTTGTTTAATATATATTTTTGCAACGTCTTTGGTTTTTACAACTTCTATTTTTTCAATATCATGGTTTTTGAGCATCTTGTTTTTAATGTCGTACCAAGTAACCGATTCTACACTACGCTTTGGGAAAAGGTATATAGCCGCAAATGCTGCTATCAGAATTATATAGAACCAATAGAAATTAATTTGAGGTAAATTATTCTTTTTCTTTTTCTTAAACGGATTGTTCGGATCGGCTTGTGGATTCGGGTTCGACGGTTTTTTTTCTTCTTCGGCCATGTAGTTATTTTTTTGCTTGTGAGGTCAATAGATATGCCACAAAGGTAATGACAAACTACTGTGACATTATTGCCGCTCTAATAAAAAAATAATAGTTTTTTTTTGACAGATTTGTTAGCAGCCCCATGTCTTCCTATATTTGCACCCGAATTCTAGTAAACTAGTGTTCGTGGGGCCTATAGCTCATTCGGTTAGAGCAACTGACTCATAATCAGTAGGTGCTTGGTTCGATTCCAAGTGGGCCCACCTTTAAAGTAAGAGTTGCCAAATGGCAACTCTTTTTTTATGTTTGTGGTTTATACCGAATCTCAATATATAATAGTCCCAAAAAGGGGGACTAGACATATTGTAGTTCGGCAGTACCATTCTAAAAACTAATCCGCCACAGGTGGAGAACTATTAAAGTTTAAGAATGGGTCTAAAATGCCCGACCAAATCCAATAAAAATATATTCTGGTAAGGCAATCCCCATTCTAAAAACTTTCTTTCCACCGGGATTTTGCTTTCTAAATGCGAGCGACAGAGAAGGCTCAAAACCTTTGTTATATTTATCATAATAGGTGCCGATTGCTACTTCAAAATGTAAGTTCTCCCTGCGTGTAAAAAATCCAATTTGTGGAATAAAGTACATATAATCGCCATCCCACCCAGATGTTTATCCTAAACCGCTGCGAACGAAGGTTGGAATTTTTGTTTTGAAAAGTCTTTCATAATACAATGTTGCGGATATGTTCAACTCAAAATAGCCAATCGAGCCATATACTGAGTTTGCCTTAAACTCTTTTTTTTTTCAATGAATCGGAAGGAATTTCTACAGTGCATATTTTTAAAGAACCTAAGAAAACTATATATAGAAAATACTTTTTCATACTATTTCGTGTTTTAATTTACAAAGGTGGGAAGATCACAAATCCTGTTAGTTTTTTCTTTAGTACTGCTATTTTCATAGGTATTTGCATTTATATATGGTAAGACAATCAAGTAAATGCTCTATTTATGATATCACAAACTAAATGTATAGAATTTTGAAAATCCATTTTTATTTTAAAATATTTCAAAAGTCAAATCCATCAAAGAATGATATATTAAATTCCAGCCTTAATTTTGACTGCTTAGAAATCCCCTCATTGTTGGTGTTTCGCCACCAACCAGAAGAGACATTTAAACAACAAAAAAGAACCAATATAAAAACTATATATACTACAATGCTTGAAGAAGAAGTTGTAATAGCACAAACCAAAAAATGGATAACCGATGTAGTAATCGGGATGAATTTTTGCCCCTTTGCGGCTAAGGAAGTAAAACAAAATACTATAAGATATTATATAGAAAATAGTGCTGATATTGCTATTTGTGTAGCGTCGTTTTTAAATGAGTGTAGCAAACTAGTTGCAGATGAACATATAGAAACTACGTTAATTATTTTCCCAAATGCTTTTGCTCAGTTCGATGCTTATTTGGAACTGGTTTCATTGGCCGAAGAATTAATTGTGGAGCAAGATTATGAAGGTGTGTATCAAGTAGCAAGTTTCCATCCTGACTATTGTTTTGCAGATTCTGTATTTGATGATGCGGCAAATTATACCAACCGTTCGCCTTACCCAATGCTGCATGTACTGCGAGAAGAATCAATAGAGCAGGCTCTTGCGAATTATCCCAATCCTGATAGCATTCCTGAACGGAATATCAATTTTGCCCGAGAAAAGGGGAGTGCTTATATGAAAATGTTGAGGGATGCTTGCTTGAAATAATTATAAATCCTACAAACACAAATTGCTGCTTTTTTCCAACATTAAGTCCATATTTAATACTTAATGATGGCTTTTTACAACATTTATTGGTTTTAGACAAATTAATGGTTTACCTTTGTATGAAAGAAATAAACCATGGAAAAAAAAGCTCCCAACTGGTATGCATTAAGCGATATAGCTATTATGGAAATGATAGGGAAATATATTCAAGAAACACGCTTACAGCAACGCAAAACACAGACTGAGGTAGCCAAAGCTGCTGGTATAAATCGTTCAACTTTAAGTCAGATAGAAAAGGGTGGGGGAACTATCATCACATTCATTCAAATAATTAGAGTTTTGCATAAGTTAGATATTATGGAAATTTTTGAACTACAAAGTATCGAAAGTCCTTTGCAGTTAGCCAAATTGGAAAAGAACAAACGACAACGTACTCGCACTAAAAAGACTATTGGCAAACAAACCAAAAGCACTTGGTAATGATTAATACAGCTACTATAAATATATGGGGCAAACAAGTGGGGGCTATTGCTTGGAATAGCGATACAAATATTGCTTCATTTGAATATGATCCTGACTTTTTAAAAAACCAATGGGATTTATCACCCTTGAAAATGCCCCATACGCAAGCAGAAAATAAAATATATTCATTTAATGAATTACGCGACAGTAATACTTTTAAAGGCATACCCGGATTGATAGCAGATGTAATGCCCGATAAATATGGTAATACTTTAATTAATGCATGGTTGGCACAGCGAGGCCGCCCCAGCGATAGTATGAATCCTGTGGAAATTCTATGTTTTGTAGGTAAGCGGGGAATGGGTGCTTTAGAATTTGAACCAACAGTGCCCAAAGGTAATAATACAGCTTCCAAAATAGAATTAGATAGTCTTATAAATACAGCACAGCAAATACTTTCAAGCAAAGAACAATTTGGAGCGAACTTAGAAAAAGATGAAGAAAAAGCATTGCTTGATATATTGAAAATAGGCACGTCAGCAGGCGGGGCAAGGGCAAAAGCTGTAATCGCATATAATCCATTAACAAACGAGGTAAGATCGGGACAGGCTGATGCACCTGAGGGGTTTAGCCATTGGCTTATTAAATTCGATGGGGTAGCAGATGCCCAGTTGGGAACGGCATCAGGTTATGGTAAAGTAGAGATGGCATATCATTTAATGGCAGTCGATTGCGGAATTGAGATGACTGAATGCAGGATTATTGAAGAGAATAACCGTGCACATTTCATAACGAAACGGTTTGACCGAACTGCGGAAAATAAAAAAATACATTTGCAAAGTTTTTGTGCCTTGACCCATTATGATTTTCAAGATATATATAGTTATTCCTATGAACAAATTTTTGAAACCATGAGAGTTCTTCATTTGCCATACCTGCAAGCGGAACAATTATATAGGCGAATGGTGTTTAATGTGCTTGCCCGCAATTGTGATGATCATACCAAAAACTTTGCATTCATGATGGACAAAGATGGCGTTTGGAAACTTTCTCCTGCTTATGATATTTGCCATGCTTACAGACCGGGTAGTGCTTGGGTAAGTCAGCATGCTTTGAGTATGAATGGAAAAAGAACAGATATCAATCGTGATGATTTATTATCAGTAGCCAAACAAATGAATATAAAAAAGGCGAACACTATCATCAATCAAATATATGATGTCGTTCAAAAATGGCCTGAATATGCCGAAAAAACTAGCGTGAATACAAAACTTTTGAAAGCGATTTATCAAACTTTGATAAAAGTATGATATTATAATACTTTCTCAATCTCGGCTGCCAATTCAAAATCCTTGTCAGTAAGGCCACCTGCACTATGTGTGCTTAATCTGATATCAACTTTATTATATACATTTGACCATTCAGGATGATGGTCTTTTTTCTCGGCCGCTAGGCCAACCCGCACCATAAAAGCCAATGCCTCGCTAAAGTTTTTGAAAGTGAATTTCTTTTCAATGCCTTTTTTGTTGTACTTCCAATCTTTTAGTTTATCAAGGAATGGTTTTGCTGATTTTTCATTATAAGTTGCCATGGTAGTATTTATTGATATATTAGTATAGCAAATGTAATACTTTTTCCTAGGTTTATTACAATATAATATTATGCTTGGTGCATCTTCGCACTCAAATAACGCTCCGCGTCCAATGCAGCCATGCAGCCAGTGCCAGCAGCAGTTACCGCTTGTCTGTAAATTTTGTCTTGAGCATCGCCGCAAGCAAAAACGCCTTCTACATTGGTATGTGTGCTATCGGTTTTTGTTATAATATATCCCGTTTCATCCATTTCTATCCAAGGTTTAAAAATATCGGTATTGGGTGTATGTCCGATGGCTACAAAAAAGCCACCGATTTCCACCTCACGAGTTTCACTTGTTTTATTGTTTTTAATTCGCAAACCTGTTACAGCTTTATCGCCCAATACTTCATCAGTATCGGTATTAAATAATACTTCGATATTGGGTGTATTCATAACTCTATGTTGCATAGCTTTTGATGCACGGAAATTATCTCCACGCACTAACATATATACTTTACTACAAATTTTTGATAGATAACTTGCTTCTTCGCAAGCGGTATCTCCACCTCCCACAATAGCTACAGGCTGGCCTTTGAAAAAAAATCCGTCGCACACTGCACATGCCGATACACCCGAGCCATTGAGCCTTGTTTCGCTAGGAATTCCTAACCAACGAGCACTTGCACCGGTACTTATAATAACCGTGGCGGCAGACATTTGTGTAGTATCGTCCACCGTTATTATATAAGGTGGTTTTCCTGATGAAAAATCAACTGCAGTTACAAGCCCAAATCGAACATCAGTTCCCAATCGCACGGCTTGTGCTTTAAATAGTTCCATCATTTCAGGCCCCATAATTCCATTGGGGTAACCAGGATAATTTTCTACATCGGTGGTAATGGTAAGTTGGCCACCAGGCTGCATACCTTCATATACAACAGGTTTCATATCTGCCCTAGCGGCATATATTGCAGCGGTATAGCCGGCAGGGCCGCTACCTATAATCAAACATTCTATGTGTTCCATAATTTAGTAATAAATATAATTTAGTTGCCAATAAATATTATAATGTTGCAACTTGTCAAGTTCAATAATATAAGTTTATTAGTCATTAACCTTATGATGGTCGGCCAAAAACTTTTGCAGTCCGATATCGGTAAGCGGGTGCTTCAATAATTGTAAGATGGGCTCTAAAGGAGCAGTAATAACATGTGCACCTACTTCGGCACATCGAATTATATGCACAGGATTGCGAATACTTGCTGCCAATATTTCTGTTTGGAATCCTTGCACGGCATATATACCCGCTAATTGTGCTATCAATTGTATCCCATCATAGCTAATATCATCGAGCCTGCCAATGAAGGGTGATATATAACTTGCTCCTGCTTTGGCTGCTAATATGGCTTGACCTGCACTAAATACCAAAGTACAATTGGTCCGAATACCCACATTGCTGAAATGCCTGATGGCTTTTAATCCTTCTAAAGTCATAGGTACTTTTACTACGATCTTCTCATCGATGGCAGCGAGTTCTTCACCTTCGGTAATAATTGTTGCCAACTCAGTGGCTATCACTTCAGCACTAATGTCGCCTGCCACCAAGTTGCAGATGGCTTTGTAGTGTTTAATTGCATTGGCCTTGCCTTTTATGCCTTCTTTGGCCATGAGACTAGGGTTAGTAGTTACCCCATCCAATATGCCCAATGATTGTGCTTCGGCTATCTGGTCAAGGTTTGCGGTGTCAATAAAAAATTTCATATATTATAGTTATAAAGTTCTTGTAATAAATATTTTTTAGTTGGGTGCAATTATATAACACCGAACAAAGCATAAAAGTTTAGGCAAATTACGACTTGATAGCACCGAATAGCATCCACCAATTTTCAACAAAAAACAAAAGCCGCCCTTTTTTAGGAGGACGGCTTTGCAAAATTTTGTAATGGCTAAATATATTATCTAATAACTTGTACTTTCTCTCTCCAAAGTTTGTTGCCCGATTTTACGCTGAGCAAATACAAACCTTCGGGTTGTGTTCCCAAATCTATATTGGTTAAACCATTTAAAGTATTATATGTTTGGTTTAAAACAACTCTTCCAGTCATATCAGTTATTTGAATGATTGAACTATTGGGACAGTTTAAGCTCAAAGCGAATGACCCAACATTTGGATTGGGTATTACCTGTGCTTTTTCAACACTAATGGTTTCAATTCCATTATTGGTAAAGCTTACCAATTGCGATTTTGCAATGCAACCATTGGCATCTGTGACTTCAACCATATAAAAACCAGTTTGCCATCCATATATAAATTGGTTATTGCTATTGGCAATAGGTTGGCCATTCAAATACCATTGATAACTTGTTGCGGTTACCGTGCAGGCCAAATTATTTACATTTATTACGATGCCCGGAGTGGCAGGTGCAGAATAGGGTGTAACTGCAACAGCAGTAGTGGTGTCAATACATTTATTTAAAATTATATAAACCAAATACGAACCAGAAGTAGTAACATCAAGCATACTATTGGTGGCACCACTTATTTTGGTTCCATTCATTTCCCATTGATAGGTAGAACCAGCATCCGCCGAAACAGCATTTAGAGTCACCGTATCATTGGGGCAAAAACCTGCAGTTGGGCTAGGCGTGATAGCAGCATTTTCGTTAATAAAAGTGAGTACCGTATCTTTTGAAAAATTAGAACACCCATTTGCCATCACTTCTACTTTATAATCGCCGCTTTTTGTTATTGCAATAAATCTTGTTGTGCCATTAGGAACAGGGATTGTTCCATCATACCATTGGTAGGTTGTGCTTGGCCCTCCTCCCTGGGTACCTAAAAATACAGTGTTACCTTTGCATAAATAATTCTGCCCAGCAGGATACACTACCTGCAACGGGGCTTGAGTACCATTGGGTGCATTAACCACGATATTATTTGAAAGTACTGTGCAACCTGCAGGGGTGCTAATTAGCATGCGGTACGAACCACCTAATTTAGCATAATACTGATCGGTATTTGCATTGTTAAGTGATTGCGTATTACGTTGCCACTGATAAGTCCAAGTAGAGTTTGTATCTGATGTTAAAAGCACAGAATCGCCAAGGCAGAAAGTGGTTGATCCAGTTGCTTTGATAGTGACAGTGGGCGATTGTATAGTTGTTAAAGTTACTTTTGATGACATCTTTTTGCATCCAAAGCTATTTACTTCAACAGTATAATCACCAGCCTGTTTAGCATAGTACAATGTTGAGTTTGTATAATTTGCTGATTGTGCAGTACCATTCAAATACCATTTATATGTATAACCATTTCCAGCATTTGATGTAAGCACTATACTGTCTCCAGTGCAAAACTGTGTGGCAGGTGCCGAAATACTTGCCGATGGGGGAGTGCCCACATTCACAGTTACTTTTACTGAACTTTGAGAACAACCTTGGGCATTGGAAATAGTAACATCGTAAGTACCAGCAGCATTTATTGTAATAGATATATTTGTATCATTGTTAATAGGTGAACCATTTAAATTCCATTGATAAGAAGTTGAACCGTTAGCGGCTGTCAAGGTAACTGAATCGCCTGAGCAAAAATCTGTGGGACCACTTGCAGTAACTTTTGAACTTATGCCCGGGCAACCAGAAAATTCCGCAACATAAATATCACTTTGGTCGACGGCGGTAATAGATTGGCTGCCAAAGGTAGCCTTAGTACCCGAAGTTCCAGTTCCATTAAACGAACCTGTTATATATTGTTTTCCCTTACCTGTAGCTAATATATCTCTACAATCATCGACAAAGGCACTTCCTACTCCCAAGGCCCATTGCAAGTTGAATGATGTGTCAATCGCACAAACAAAAACATCGTTACCACCTAGAGAGGTTAAAGTATTTGAACCTATGGATGCTGTACCGTTGAAATTACCAGCAATATATATATTACCATCACTTGAAGCACTCATTTTTTGAATGGCATCACCTTGCGAACCACCATAGTTCGTTGCCCACTGTACTGATAAATTACTATCAAAACAAGCTATAAAAGCATCCTGTGCTTGTGGGGTAAGTGTATAGGAACCAAAGGCGATACTGTTATTTCCGCCATTAGCAGCAGCTTGGTTAAAAGCACCACCTACATATATTCGTCCATCAATACCAATGGTAACGGCATTGGCAAAGTCATTCTGCCTGCTCCCTGTTGTGTAAACGCTGTTTAAATTTCCTTTTTGATCCAAAACAGCGACGAAAATATCGGCTCCGCCTTTTGAAACTTTGTAACCATTGCCGAAATTAACCGAATCGGAAAATTGCCCGACAACATAAAGGTTACCTGATTTATCAAAAGTCAAATCATTTGCACTTTCACCTTGAAAATTAGCACTACCACCACCTACTGCCCATTTCCAGTTACCACTGTTGTTTATTTTGGCAGCGAAAAAATCACCTCTGCCAACACCATTTAAAGTTATATTTCCAAAAGTGGCATTGGCATTTGAAGGTGGGTTGCCACCACCAACTAGATTATAATAACCACATATATATATATCATCACTTTGGTCAAGCACAATTCTCACTGCCCTTTCATTATTTGTTGAGCCTGCAGACTTTGCCCATTGCAAGGTACCTGAACTATTATACATTGCCACAAATAAATCTGTACCACCAGCACTTGTTAGGCTAACAGAATTAGCTCCTGTGCCAAATGTACACGTACTACTATATAAGCCACATACATATAAATTACCACTGGCATCGATGGTAATTCCGTAGCCACGGTCATCTCCCTTACCTCCTGCGTTAACCGCCCATTGTGGAGTGCCTGTGGAATCTAATTTGGTGAGGTAGATATCGTTACTTCCTTGGTTGGTAAGCGATGTAGAACCGAAAGATATATTTCCTGTATACCATCCCATTGTATAAGTATTGCCATTGGCATCTGCCGCTATGCTAGATCCCGCATCATTTGTAGAGCTTCCGAAATCTTTCGCCCATTTTACAGTTTGAGCATTACTGTTAAACCCCCATAACAGGAGCAGTATGTAAATTATTTTCTTCATTTTTTAAATTGGTTTTTTTATATGTTTACGTTTAAAATGAAAAAAGGGTGGGGCAAATTCACTTATCTCCCAAAAATTCCTATATAAATTACTTACACACTTGTAAAACCCTCTTTGTATTTAATAGACAACAAAACTGGAATAGGTTGGATAAAATAAATGTATATTAAAGTTATTCGACTTTAATAAGTTGACTTTCAGTAAATTTATTTGATTTTATTTGCACGATATACATTCCAGGGGTTAAGTTATTAACTTCTATTTCTGTTTGTGTGCAATTAGAAAAATTCTGGGTCATTACTTTTCTACCAGTGAGGTCATATAACTCGATTTCAATTTTTTCTAGCATTTGACTGAAACGAACATATAACTTATCGATTGATGGATTGGGATATAATAAAAAATTATTTGTTCCTACCGCATCTTCGATACCTGCAAGTTTCGATGCACTTATATAATTCGATTTGGTGCGGGTTGATGTGCCAGCATTGTTAGCTACAATAAGTTTGATGTTATAGTTACCAAATGTATCGAACACTACTGATATGTTTTTGTTTCCTGCATTACTGCCATTGATATAGTGGAATTTGCTGGGCGTAATATCCCAAATATAGGAGGTAGGGGTATTAGTACTTTTATCTATAATGTTAACGGGTTGCCCTGCCAATATATTGGTCTTGTCAGCCTGGAAATCAGCCACAGGTTTAATGTCTCTTTTATTATCCCTAAATTTTACTGAGGAAATAGCAAAGGTATTAAACACTTCTGTTCCATCAATTTGAAGAATCGGTATTTTTTCTCCATTGGTCAACCATTTATATTCATATCGAGTACCAGGAATACCAAATGAAAAATTGGATACTTTAATGGAGTCGATGTAGGTGATTTTAGATTTAACACGAACACAATCAAAATTCCCATAAGGCGTGGTAAGACTTCCCCATCCGTCAACAGTGTTTACACGGGTTCCAAATTCTTTAAAACTAATAGGCAAAGTACCTGTGGGGTCACTTAATGCAAATGCATATTCATTGGAATCGATATCTCCATAGTTCAAAGGGAATTTATATATAATATCTTCTTTGGTAAAATTGGCAGGCAAGGGTATTTTGCTATAGGTAAACCCACGGCCCACAATACTCCATTTGTCTTTGTTCTTTTTATAAAAATCATAGATATCATAAAAAGTAGCGATAAACAAATTCAAAGAATCTTGTGTTTTGAGACCGATGGTATTGAAAAAATAAAGGAGATACGACGTTTGTAAGGAACTTTTAAAGTTATATACATCTTGAGTGGTAGGTACCAACTTAGAAAAATCCCAAGTTTGGTTCGACCCAGTTTTTGTTGCAGAAAATCCAGTATTCTGAGCTTGAGCAATAGTATATATAATTTGATCGCCATTGGAAGGCATATCACTTTGCGTAATCGTGATTTGAGCTTTTGCAAGGTTAACAATCGCAAAAAATAATATTGATACTTTGACTGTTTTTAACATATTTTAGTTTTGGATAATCATGAAAAGGAAGTGCAATTAACGCTTTTTTTTTTAATTATCCAAATGTCAGCCAAGAATTTTACAATAAAGTGTTTCGTGTCTTTTTACTTCAATATCAATTGTATAGCTTGAATTGACCAATGACGATTGCTTTGCAACTATCTTGTTTAACTCACTTTCCGCCAAATTTAATAACCAATCAAGCTTTAGTGCCAAGCTAACTGAATCGGACTCTTGAAACATTTGAGCGGGCAAAGTTTTTAATTGGTCTCTTATTCCATACACATCGCTAGCAATGCAGGGTAAGCCCACTGCCATAGCCTCCAAAAGTGCAACAGGGCTTCCTTCGCCCAAATTGGTAGTAGGTAGGATGAAATAATCGGAGCAGTTCAATAATTCATTTACGTTCATCCGTTTGCCAATCAAATAAACCCTTTCAGAAAGGCCCTTTTCTACTATTATACTTTTTAATTTTTCGGCATATTCATTTCTGTCGTCACCTATTATAAATACTACAGAATTTATATGTTTGTCTTTAATAGAATGAAAACCTTCAATCAGATATTCTATTCCTTTGCGGGGAACTAAATTGGCAACTGTAGTAATTATTTTTGTACCTGAATTTAGTTTGAATTCCTTTTTCAGAAGATTCTCATGCAATGTTATTTTTTTGAACTCACCAGTATTTACACCCCTATGTAAAAGCATGGTTTTATTATTCCCACCCTTAAAAAAATCCTGCATCATATCATTATTTTGCACGGCAATGCCGTGGGCCAGCATCGTGCGAAAACGCCAACCATTACCGCCCCAGCTCATATTTTTTTTGGTAAATATCCACTTGGCACCGCCCAATCTACATGCAAGTGCTTCATAATAATCGTCGGAATAATTGAAGGAATGCACCAAATCGAACTTGTGCTTTTTAATGAAACGCGAAACTTTCCATGCATGCAAAATTGATTTAACTCTACTAGGTCTACCTTTTAATAAATAAGGATAAACATGCACAGGGACACCACTATTTTTAACCGTTTCAAAAAATTTTCCGCTATCGTTTATACAACATAAATGCGGCTCAAATAGATTCTTATCAAGCCGCAAAGCTATATTGAGCATGGCTTTCCCACTTCCAGCCGTATCGAAATTGGGGATGGTGAAAAGAATTTTGTAAGGTTTTTTTGGCATTTAATATATTATCTCAATTTATTTTGGCATGACTCATAGCCAGTGCATACAAAGTAAATATAGGCCATTTCAAATCTGCTTTTTTCGATTTGTGTACGTTCAATATATTCTGTAGTTTTTCTTTGTCTATATCAAATGTGGAAATAAAATTATCCGACAACAAAGTGTCATACACGGGTTGTTTTAATTGCTCACGCAGCCATTTGTCTAAAGGCACGGAGAAACCACGTTTAAACTTATCGTGAGGCGTATGCCCCGTTTTATTTCTCAATAATGTTTTCAATAATTCTTTTTTCTTTTGGTCTTTGCAGCTCAAATAGGGGTCGATAGTCAAAGCTTTTTCTATAAAACTTTTCTTTAAAAATGGAACACGTACTTCCAAAGAATTCTCCATGCTCATGCGGTCCACCTTGGCTAAAGTCTTTTGCATCATCCCATAAAATTCAGCCTTCGCCATCCGCAAAAGCAATTCTTTTTCACTCCCTTTGTCATCATAGTTATAAGCATCGAATAGGGGAGAGAAGTTGGTGTTTTTAAGTTCGGGAAATATATTATCAATATCGGTTGTATGGAAACGGCTATGCAAATGTGCATGAGCTTCTGCCATCGTATCGAATAGGAAATTGCTATTGATATTTTTATTGTTGGTAAACATTTTATCAGTAGCATAAGCCATATACCGCAATTTTTTGGGAATGAAATTGAATTTGCGGTTTTTCAGCAACGACCAAAATCTTTCATAACCATAAAAAAGTTCATCTCCGCCATCGCCCGAGAGGGCTACTGTTACCTGCTTACGGGCATGGTTACATACTAGCCAAGTAGGTATTACCGAAAAATCTGCAAGAGGTTCTTTAATGCCTTGCATCACCTGTTCTAAATATATAGCTGCCTTGTCGGAGTCCATCATATCCAGCAAAAACTCAGTCTTGAATTTTTCTGCATAATAGCGAGCATCCTCACTCTCATCATGCTTTTTGCTATCGCTTCCTATAGAAAAAGTCTTTAAGGTTCCAGTAGTTTTCTTACTTGCATAGCTTACAATAAGTGGCGAATCAATACCACCTGAAAGGAAGGCCCCGAGTGGTACATCGCTCAGCATTTCATCACTAACAGCTTGCTTTAAAGATTCATTAATAATCTCCAATGCTTCTTTTTTATTATCAATAGTTGATTCTATATGGTTAGGAAATTCCCAATATATTTTCTTCGAAACAATACCACCTTTATCAAATATAATAATCTCACCCGGCCTTAACTGATGCGTACCTTGGTGCAAGCCCAATGGTGCAGGAACATAGTGCCATTTAAGATAAGTCTTTAATACTTCTTTATCGTAAGAAGCACCCTTAATAAGTGGGTGCAAAGCTACTTGGTCGTATTGACTGGCAAAAACCACATTGTTATTTTTGAACCCATAAAACACAGGTTTTATTCCTGCAAAATCTCGGGCCAAATATAGTTTTTCTGAAGGTGTATGAAAAGCAGCAATTCCAAACATGCCATCCAATTTTTCAATAGCTTTTTCAAATCCATATTCATCAATACAGCATAAAATAGTTTCTGTATCACTGTGAGATTTGAAGGTGTATTTATTCGCAGGAAGCTGTGCTCGCAATTCTAAATGATTATATATTTCGCCATTGAATACCATTACCCAATCATTCTTATGGCTGTGCATCGGCTGATTGCCGGCTTCGCTTAAATCTATAATTGCTAAGCGTCTAAAACCGAGACTGCACATTCGCCCGTCACACCAATAACCATCGGAGTCGGGGCCACGTTTTGCTGCCAGATTATTTAACTGAATAAATTCTCCTTTTGGCGTAAGTTTGAAGTTGGGAAGAAACTCCCCGAAGATTGCACACATAGATACTGCAAATATATATGTGAATTAATATTAAATTTGATGTTTGCCTTTAAAATATTTTTCCAATTCTTCTCTGCCAAGTGCGTTCAAAGTGAAGTCTTTTGTTAAGCCTCCTTTACGAGCTGAGTTCACACCGTACTGCATATCATGTAATCCTTCTTTTTTATGGGCATCGGGATTGATACTAACTGGAACAGACTTCTCCATACAGTAATAAAGCCATCGCCAATCTATGTCAAGTCTGTAGGGGTGAGCATTAAGCTCTATTGCGACACCATTAGCAGCACATGCATCTATAATCAATTTATGGTCGATTGGATACCCTGGGCGTGACAAAAGTAACCTTCCGGTAGGGTGACCTAAAATATTTGTATAAGGATTTTCGATGGCTTTAAGCAAACGCATATTTGCTTTTTCCTCATTCATTTTTAAATTTTGATGCACTGAGGCTACAATAAAATCGAAGGTAGCTAACACATCATTATTATAATCCAATGAACCATCGCCCAATATATCACTTTCTATCCCTTTAAATATTTTAAACGGTGCCAGCTCCTTGTTCAATTGATCAATTTCTATATGTTGTTGTTGCACACGTTCTATCTCTAATCCTTTAGCATAAACTGCTGTTCGGCTATGGTCGCATATACCGAAGTATTCATAGCCCAGTTCTTTGCAATATAATGCCATTTCCCTAAGCGAATGCTTGCCATCGCTATAAGTGCTGTGATTGTGCAAAATCCCTTTTAAGTCGCTTAGCTCTATAATTTTTCCGCCTTTTTTAGTTAACTCAATTTCAAGTTCACCTTCACGCATTTCTGGAATGATATAAGGCAGATTCAGATTACTATATACAGTTGTCTCGTCCACTTCTTTATCGGCAAGCGAAGTATATCCTATTTTGTTTAAATGCTCAGGCGTGGCAGTGGTTTCAAATAGTATTCGTTCGTAATTATAATCTGCACATTTATATATAATAGCAGGGTAGGAGCCCAATATATTAAATTGTATATAGGCATCTTGTTCGTCTTCAACTTCCAGTTGTGGCAGCTCTTGCAAATACTCTGAAAGATATTCTTCATTAGCAATACAAACCCATTCAAATAATTCCACTACATCACATTTGCGGCGAACTTGGCCAGATATTGTTATAGTTTCAAACGCATTTGTTTGTTCTAATAATGCTTGTATTTCATTCGCAACTTGCTCGGCAGTTACATAATGAAGTTTGCCCGTATTGCTCGCAATGAAATTAATTCCTTCTATAATAGTTTGCTGTGTTTTTTCACCAAATCCTTTGTGCTGCGAAAGTCTATTTTCATTACAAGCATATAATAGCTCGCCGACAGATTCTATGCCCAGTTCTTGCCAAATCTGTCTTACTTTTTTAGGGCCAATACCTTTTATATTGAGCATATCCATCACACCTACAGGCGTTGCTGCATGTAGGTCTTGAAGGTCTTTGAAAGAACCTGTTTGATTTATTTCATTAATTTTTGAAGCCAAGCTTTTCCCTACACCTTCTACTTTTTCCAATGCAGAAATATCCAATTCAGATAAATCTGTAGCGAGCTTATCAATACGATAAGAAGCACCTGCATAGCTTTTTACTTTGAATGGATCTTTGCCATGCAGGTCCATCAACTGACTATATAGTTTCAGTTGGTCGGCTATGGAATCGCTTGAAATCTTTGGCACCGGATATTTAATGAATGAATGAGGTTTGATTTAATTATTTATAATAGTTTGTCATGCTTTGTTATCCTGTCCGCCGCCGGTGGATGTCGAAGGATAATCGAAGCATAGTGTATAATAGGTCTTCGACAAACTCAGACTGAAAGCATTTGTCACACTTTGTCATCCTTAGTTTGTCGAAGGATTATCGAAGTGTTTATCTGCGACCGCTGCAGATTCTGTTCATCGCTCTCCACCACTCCGTCTCGTAGACGAACTACACGATAGGCAAATTTTGCTATATCTTCTTCGTGGGTAATCAGTATTACTGTATTTCCTTGTTGGTGTATCTCCTCGAACAAAGCCATAATCTCCATACTGGTTTTGGTATCGAGGTTACCTGTGGGTTCGTCGGCAAGTATAATAGCAGGATTGTTGACCAATGCCCTAGCTATTGCCACACGCTGGCGTTGCCCTCCGCTAAGCTCGTTTGGTTTGTGGTTCATGCGGTCTTCTAGCTTTACGTGTTTCAATACTTCTGTGGCTTTTTGTTCACGATCCTCCTTATTTTTACCTGCATATACCAGCGGCAAAGCCACATTGCCCAGTGCTGTTAAACGGGGCATGAGGTTAAATGTTTGGAACACGAAACCTATGTCTTTATTGCGTACTTCGGCAAGTTCGTTGTCATCCATTTTACTCACGTCGGTACCGTTAAGTATATAAGTCCCGCTTGTAGGCGTATCGAGGCAGCCCAGCATATTCATTAAGGTTGATTTGCCCGAGCCTGATGGCCCCATTAAAGCAACGTACTCGCCTTTGTTGATGACAAGGTTTACGCCTTTAAGTGCATGCACTTGCTCTTGCCCCACGGTGAAGGTCTTGGTGATTTCGGATATTTGTATAATAGGAGTCAAGGTAGTGGTTAATTGTTAAGGAGGGCAAATATAATATGAAAATGGGATTCAGGATTCAGGATTTGGGGGCTGACGCAGATATTATATAGGATAGTTTTGAGAGACAATTCTCCACATCGGTCGAATTTGCAATTCGTCCATCCTCTTATAGCGTTTGCAACGCGATGCAAAATCTAATATACCATTTCACTAGTGTCAGAGACGCAATAGGAATTCGAACAAATCACATTCGCCGTGGCGAATGCCCGATTGCTTACGCTAGATTCAGCTACCAACTATCATACCCCGGCACCCCATCCAAAAAAGTATATCCACCATCATTATTAAATGCACAACAAAAATGCTGTAGGCCATTGCTCACACATAAATAAGTAACGGGCAACTGTGTGCGGTAGCGGGCTGCTTGTTCAAATGTTTCGCGGCTTATCGGTATTGAGGGGGCTTTGCACTCAAGCAATAATGTGGGTAGTCCTTTATTATTATACACCACCACATCGGCACGTTTTTGCAAGCGGCCCAGTTTAAGTCCTGCCTCCACAGCTATAAGTGCAGCGGGCACTTTCAGCTCTTCTATCATATAATGTAGCCAATGTTGTCTTACCCATTCTTCGGGAGTGAGTGGGATAAATTTTTTTCGTATTGTGTCGTAAATCAGTTTTTTTTGCCCCCCAGTTACGGATTTCAATTCAAATTGATATTCGGGCAGATTGAGTTTCATTATTACACGGCAAATATATGGCAGCGGCAAAAACACCAGATACCGAAGGGCAATTTAAAACCATTATGCAAAATTTGCAGCAACGCAAGTTTGTGCCCGTGTATTTTTTGATGGGGGGCGAGCCGTTTTATATAGATAAGATAAGTAAATACTTAGAAGAACATATACTTACTGAGGGCGAACGCAGCTTTAACCAAACTATTGTTTATGGTCGTGATACCGATTGCAAGCAGATAGTAAATATGTGTAAACGCTACCCGATGATGGCCGATTACCAAGTGATAGTGGTGAAGGAAGCACAAAACCTAAAAGATACCGACAGCCTCATCCCTTATTTTGAAAACCCTTTGAAAAGTACTATACTGGTGATGTGTTGGAAAAGCGATAAGGTGGACAAACGTACCAAGTTTTATAAAGTAGTGAAGGAACTTCAAGTATTTGAGTCGCAGCCTGTAGCCGAATATAATTTAAGCAAATGGATTAACAGTTATATGCATGGTCGCCATTTGGTTATAGCTCCTCGCACCGCAGACTTGCTTGCCGCACATTTGGGTAGCGACCTTACCAAAATAGAAAACGAGATCGACAAAATTCTTATCAATAAACCCGGTGCAAAAGAAATAACCTCCGATGATATAGAAAAATATGTGGGTATTAGCAAAGAGTTCAATGTGTTCGAGTTGCAAAGTGCTATCGGGCAACGCAACTTAGCCAAAGCCATGAAAATAGTAAACAATATGGGGGAGGGGAGCAGCAGTAAAAACTCTATCATACCTACCATCAGTATATTATATGGATACTTTGCCAAACTATATACATTTCAGCACTTGCCCGACAAGGGTAATAACAGTGCTATCCAAGCACTCGGCGTCAATTATTATGGTATGGACGATTTTAAAAATGCAGGAAGAAATTATCCCAAAGGCAAAATAGAAAAAGTGATGGGGGTCTTGCTCAACTTCGATCTACGGGCAAAAGGCGTAAACGATACAGGCACAGCCGATAAGGAACTGTTCAAAGAAATGTTGGCCCAAATCATGACCTGATGCAACCATTCTTTGTCAAAAATTGTTTTACAGGTACAACTTTGAAATAAATGCCTTTGATTTGCATATCTAAAACCACTATTAACTAAACATGAAAAAATTATTTACACTATTTGCTATTATACCTATGATAGCATGGGGTCAAACACAGATTTTGCCAGCTCACAAATTCATTAAAATGACCCCCACAACAGATGCTGTTTTCCCAAACCCCGCACCTAAATCGACAACTTCCAACAAAACATCTTCAGCAAATTCGGCCGCAGGTTCTACCACTATTGGGCATACGGAATACGATTTACAATCGAATGCAGCAGTTGCCCGTCGTATTATCCAACTTCCGGGTAATAAGATATCTATAGTGTGGACCACAGCCAGCGATGCTTCGCCTTGGCCAAGCCGCGGAAGTGGTTACAATCATTATAATGGCACCACCTGGTTGCAAACAGATTTGAACCTTACCAAAAACAGAATTGAGAGCCAGCGTGTGGGATGGCCAAACCTTGGCGTAATTACCGAAAACGGAACTACACAAGAATTTGTACTGGCACACAATGTATCAACCACAGGATTGGCCGGTGGATTTATGTTCTCCAAAAATGGTGGTATCGGAAACGGTTCTTTCGCAGGTTCAGTAGTATTGGATGATACCTACAATGCAACTGTTTCTCCAGGCCCAATATGGGGACGCTCGGCAACCTTAAAAAACAAAATATTTTTGATAGGCACGTTCTCCGATTCAAATGCTACACAGCCAAAAACTTTTGTAAAATCAGGGGTTAGAGGACCAACGGTTTATTCTATATATGATGCAACTAGCAAAACATGGACAGTAAAAAATGAAACACTTCCCGGTTATGATTCGGTTCGCTATACTAGGGGAAATGGTGATGAATATGCAGTTGATGCAAACGACAATATCATTTCGTATGTTATTGGCGGCATAGCGGATGACCTTGCTTTGTGGAAATCGTCGGACGAAGGGCAGAATTGGACCAAAGTAATTATTGATTCTTTCAATAGAGCATTGCCTGTTCCCAATGGTTCTGATGTAATTTGTAATAATGGTTCAGTACATGTGATAGTTGACAAAAATGATATCACTCATGTATTCTATCCAATATTAGCGTTAAGCTACGATTCAATTACACTTACCGATACCGTACGTTATTACAAAACAAGTCCAACTATTAATGGAATCGTGCACTGGATGGATAAAATAGACCCTAATACGAATACTTATTATCCTGCAAGCATTATTGGTCAAGCTGTAGATATTGATGCCGACCAAGCACTCACTTTCCAAGCCAATGCAAGGAATCTGAATTATGGTGGTTATGGCCAGTCGCTCAATTTCTCTTCCACCAATGTAGTTAGTGCTGTAGTATCGCAGCCGTCAGCTTCTATTGATGATAGCGGTATTATATATGTTACCTATGTATCGTTGGTAGAACTTGATGAGAATACTGGCGACGAAGAAAACTTCCGTGATATATATTGTGTATATTCTCGCGACGGTGGTTTAACTTGGTCAACTCCGCTTAACATTACTAACACGATAGGTATTGAAGAATGCTATCCTGCACAAACCCGTTTGGCCGACAATAGTCTTCATATTACTTATCAAGAAAAAACTGACCCAGGTTCATTCGTTACCAGTGGAACCAATAATCCCTCTCAGACCTGTGATATCAAATATTGGGAATTACCTACCGCTTCTATCAAAAAAGGAAATGTAGGCATTGCAAAAGTGGAAAACAATTTGTTCTCAATCGGTCAGAACCAGCCCAATCCATTTAAAGAAATTACTTTTATTAACCTTGATATGAAACAAGCTGGCAAAGTAAATTTTGCCGTTACCAATTTGATAGGTCAACAAGTATATACTAACACATACAACTATAGTGCTGGTAAACAAACCATCGAGTTCAATGGTTCAAGTCTTGCCCCTGGCATTTATATATATACACTTGCTTCTAACGGTCAATCAACAAGCCGCAGAATGATTGTTAAATAGTGCGTGGCCGAAAACTCCTCTTTTTTAGTTCAAACACTAAATAAGAAATTACAATATATTAAAAAAGCTCGAACATACCTTGTTCGGGCTTTTTTAATGCCCTTCAAAAAAAATAAAAAATATATTTGTATCCATTGATATTAACCTTACTTTTGCAGTCCTAAAAATGGGGGCATAGCTCAGCTGGTTCAGAGCATCTGCCTTACAAGCAGAGGGTCACAGGTTCGAACCCTGTTGCCCCCACTTTTACACGTCAATAACAATACAGAAGCCGCAAACACTATAGTTTGCGGCTTTTTTGTTTAACAACCTTATTTACAAATAGACCCTTGGAGGTTTCTATATCGGTTACTCCCCATAAAAAGGGGCAACCGATATTTTACATAAACGTGTAAAACCTTACAACCACTCATTTTATTTTGTTTTTTATATTACAATTGCAGCCCTAAAACAAATCTTTAATCAAAATGATACAAAAACTTTCAATCCTATTTTGGCTCAACAAATCAAAAGCAAATTCCATTGGCTTTGCCCCTATAATGTGGCGTATTACTATTGATGGGGTGCGAAGTGGCAACTATAGCACTGGCAAGCGTATAAATTCGCAAGGCTGGGACAATAAAAAACAGCGGGCTACCTGTGTGATAGTGAACGGTAAAATAAAACAAATAGAACACGATTTAGATAAAAAATATTTGGAACTATATAATACAAACGGCTCAGTTGATGTGTTCACACTTTGCGACTATTATAATAAGAAAACAGATATAAACCCAAGCTTGCAAAACGTGTGCGAAGCTTATTTTATGCACCTACAGGACATGGGCGAAAAAAAGAAAATGGCAAGCGGCACGGTACGCAAATATAAAAACTATTATAATAATATTGCAAGCTATTTAATAAATGCACATAGCCACATAGCAGCCGAACAATTCGACCTAAAGCAAGCTGACTTGATGGATGCACATATAAAAAAAGGCAAGGGTTGCCAGCAGCTTAATGTAAATAAAATACTGCAATTTGTTTTCAATTCACTTGCACACGCCCGCGGGCTAGGCCGTATAAGTAAAAACCCATTAACGGGCTTGTGTTTTGCACCCATTGCGGCCAAGAAACCTACCTTCCTCACCAGCATAGAAATTGCCATGATACAAAACCACAAATTTGCAAGTACCAGGCTTCAGCATGTTGCCGATATGTTCCTATGGCAGTGCCACACGGGGCAAAGCTTTTTAGACTTTGCAAACTATCATAATAATACTAGACCTCTTTCATAATTTGATTCTAATAAATATAAAGGTTTGAAACACGAATTTTAAAACTTAGAATGCTGCCCTTTTTTATTTACAGCAGCCCGCTGCGGCGGGGTGGCAAAATAA